>JAAYYB010000424.1 GCA_012515615.1 Fibrobacter sp. | reverse complement strand
TGGTGTGCCAGTCGAACTGGCCACTCTTGATAGATGAAAGGGTCTATCCATGTTAATTGCTCATTTGACATGTAGAGACGGCCTCTCTTGTAAGGGTAACCGAACAGGGGGAGCAGGCCGGTCACCACCGTAAGGCAGTGGCAAGCAAGGTTAATACCTTGGTATCTCGAAGGTGCGAGCCCTAATGTCGAAAGACGTGAACTTGTACGGCCTCGTTACGCAAATGGGTGTGGCCAGTCTCCCAGAGATGATGAAGCCAGAACCAGTGATGAAGAAATGAGCAAATGCAGTTGCTGGGCACCCCGGGGTGGTTGGAGAGAGCGCGCACTGAAAGAGTGGTCAAGTAACCTGGGAGACCCGCAATGACACGGTGCCCAGCCAGGGACAATACGGGAACCAATAACCGTAATGTCTGTCATAAGCGGGAGTCGGAGAGGCTAATAAGAGCTGAGAAGTCAGGGAAATACTGATGGAGCAAAGGAGCCTCACCATAGACATGCTGAGTAAGAAGGAAAGGAGAGCCGCTTGAGCGAGAGCTACACTACGGGAAACTGGCAGGACGAGAACCCGGAGTTCCTCGGAACGAAAGGGATTCAACTGCCGGAGAAACTCTCTCAACTGAGACAGAAGCTTTACATAAAGGCGAAGCAGGAGCCGGGATTCCGATTCTATGCGCTGTATGATAGAATATACCGGCTTGATGTGTTGGAAACAGCATGGATGATCGCACGAAGCCGAAAGGGAGCTCCGGGAGTAGATGGGAAGACTTTTGAGGACATAGAGAAGGAGGGAGTAGAGGAGTTTCTCAATAACCTCCATGAATCACTCAGAAAGAAGACCTATCGCCCCGGCCCAGTGAAGCGAGTGTACATACCAAAGGCAAATGGTGGAAAGCGTCCTCTTGGTATCCCGACAATACGGGACAGGGTGGCGCAGACTGCTACGCTGCTGATACTTGAACCGATATTTGAAGCCGATTTTCTGGAATGCTCGTATGGGTTCCGTCCTGAGCGAACAGCGCATGATGCGCTAAAGGAGATTACGCAAAACATAAAAGAGGGTCGGACCTCGATATACGATGCAGACTTAAAGAGCTACTTCGACACGATACCACATGATAAGCTGACAGCCTGTCTGCGTAAAAGAATAGTGGACCGTTCCGTCCTGAGTCTGATACGCAAATGGCTTGAAGCACCGATAGAAGAAACTGATGATCAAGGCAGGAAACGGGTCCATCGCCCGGATAAAGGAACGCCGCAGGGAGGTGTGATATCACCACTACTGGCGAATCTCTTCCTGCACTGGTTTGATAAAGCTTTCAACGGCGCAAGTGGACCGCGACAATGGGCGAATGCCCGAATTGTAAGATATGCGGATGACTTTGTGATCATGGCACGGCATGTGGGGAGTCGGGTTATTGACTTTACGGAATCCACGCTTGAGGAGCGATTTGGTCTGCATATAAATCGGGAAAAGACCCGTTGTGTCAATCTTAGAGACCCCGGTGAGAGCCTCGACTTTCTGGGGTTCACCTACCGGTATGACAAGGATCTGCAAGGCAGGGGGCATCGGTACCTGAATATCGAACCATCAGCGAAGTCGCAGCAAAGGGAAAGGAACTCCATACTGGACCTGACCTCCCATAAGATGTGCTATAAACCTGTAACAGATATGATACAGGAAATAAACCGGCAATCACATGGGTGGGCGAACTACTTTCGGTACGGATACCCCCGGAAAGCGTTTCGCAAGATGAACATGTACATACAGTGTCGGCTGATCGTCCATATGTGTCGTCGAAGCCAGCGGCCTATGAGGCCTCCCCAAGGAGTGAGCTATTATAAGCACTTAAGGAATCTGGGTTTAGTGCCGCTATGATAGATCTCGTGAGCTTGTTGCGTGTACCGTATGTGAAGTCTATGGGAGAGCCGTATACGGGAAATCTGTATGTACGGTTCGACGAGGGGCGCGGCGTCAAAACCCGCGTCTACTCTACCGTTT
>JAAYYB010000365.1 GCA_012515615.1 Fibrobacter sp. | reverse complement strand
TTTCACATCAAGTTTAGGAGCAGCCGGAGCCTTTACGTCAACATTGGGAGTTGCCGGAGCTTTCACATCAAGTTTAGGAGCAGCCGGAGCCTTTACGTCAACATTGGGAGTTGCCGGAGCTTTTACATCAAGTTTAGGAGCAGCCGGAGCCTTTACGTCAACATTGGGAGTTGCCGGAGCTTTTACATCAAGTTTAGGAGCGGCCGGAGCTTTTACGTCAACCTTAGGAACTTCCGGGGCTTTAACATCAACTGCAGGAGCAGCCGGTTTTACTGCTTCGATCTTTGGCGCAGCCGGAGCTACAACTTCAACCTTGGGAGCATCTGGTTTTACAGCCTCAATCTTTGGTGCTGCAGAAACTTTAACTTCAGCCTTGACTGGTTCAGGTTTTACGACCGTCGCTGGAGCACTCATTTCAACTTTGACCGGTTTGACCTCTTCGGTTTGAATCTTTACAGATGCATCCTTTACAGCCGCTTCTGTTTTCACTATAGCAGCTTTTACAGGCTCAGACTGGCTTTGTTGAGAATAGAGTGTTGTAGCAAACAATAGCGCTACAAGTGACAATGAAATGAATCGCATAGTTCCTCCTCAAATGGAAAGAATGAAGATAATACCGGGTTTTAACATTACATCATTACTGCTGAAAGCTTTTGTTTTGAATCTCAAATTCGAAGACGGACCGACTGGCCAGGGTCAGTGTTCGAATCTAAAGGTAAGATGCTGAAATTGTTAATTGTGAGATCGTGATGTTTGTCGACCTCATAACTCATAATAGGGCAGAGATTAAATGCATCGAGAATTTTACCGATCTCTTTCAGGGAATTTGAACCCTTTGCCTTGCATACTGACAGTTTATAATCCACAGATGATATTAGTGTGTTTTCGGAAGTCTGCTCCTTGATCAATGTAGGATTAAGGAGCAGATATATTTCGTATTTGACCGCATTATATACGGTCAGAAATGTAAGTGTTCCAAACAGAATCGATTTTAGATATGTGGAGATATTAATTGCCAATATAGTCTCCTTGTACTGAAGTACAAAATAATAACTTACAAGTTAAAAGTGGCAAGAATATCAACTAATGGAATGATTTTTAGCAACTTGCAGCGTGAGTCGCCTTTATTGGTATTTGTATAATAACGGAAAAATTAATACGTAGCAGGTAAATACTTTAGGGTACTCCTCTAAAAATTCATCTTCCGCTGCGGCCCGGCTGTTAATTCTACTAAGCTACCGTTGCAACCTGGCGAATCACAGCGGATTCGCCTCTTTAGTGCGCCTGGCGCAGCGAATTCTCGCTCGGCCTGGCTTGAAAACTGAATATTTAGAGGTACCCTTTAAAACATTATCTCCAGGGGTCACATTGTCGTTAGGGTTATGTTGATGAGAAGATTTCTTTGAAGGAGATCTCATTCAAAGAAAAAGGCCGGATATGGGCTTTGCTCAGATCAAGATGCCTCGTGAGGCTGCATCCTACTGCAATACATGTAAGACCTGCAGCCAGAGCGGCATCAATTCCAGGCGGTGAGTCCTCAACAGCTATCGCGTCTTTTGCTTCACAATTTAGAATGCGCAGGGCGGCCAGATAGGGATCAGGCATCGGTTTGTGCCGCTGAGTGTCTTCTCTGCAGACTGTAGCATCAAAATACTGCAGCAGTCCCCGGTCACTCAGATTGCCATCTACCCAGTTTCTTGATGAGCTGGATGCTACGGCCAGTTTAATACCCAGGGATTTTGCCTCGAGAATCCGCTCTTTGACTCCGGGAAGAACCGGGGTTGTCTTTACTATCTCAAGTTCGTATTCTTTGTGAAGAGCCCGGAGCTGATCCCGGTCAAGCTTTTCTTTTACCATTCCCTGAAGAATGTCAAAAGGGTCAAAAACATAATGCGCCCTTCCAATGCTCTGGACCCAGGCGTCGAGAGGCAGTTCCAGGCCGTATTTAATAAAAACTCTGTTCCAGGACTCATATCTGCATATTTCCGTATCCAGAATCACTCCGTCAAAATCAAAAACGACAGCTTTATTTTTCATATAGTAATAATGTTTATCCTGAGTTTATCTGTACCTGTATCTGTTTTACCGGGATGTAAAGATACTTTCTGAAAAAGCAGGAATCACAAAGAAATAAAAACAGAAGAAAGTAACTACTGAAATTCTTTTCTGATATACTCTTTAGGATCAGTTTTTACTTTTTTCAGTTTTTTTATGCTTTCCATAAAATCCTTCAGGTTTTCATTTTTACGCGAATAAAGTTCCTGGAATATCTCAAGATCATTTGTATAGGTCATCCTGACCGCCAGATAGGCGTTGTTGATCGGAATTTTGCTCAATTGACGGTAGTTTCGGGTTTTGAAAAGCTGATCGTATTCATTTGAGACCTTTTCCCTGAATCCGGCAATGATTTCTGCTTTTCTTTTTAACTTTTCATCTCTGCTGATTGGACTGTCGTAAACTTTCTTCAATTCACCATAGAGGCCTCTTAACAGGCTCAGATATGCCTCTCGATCCTGATTTGCAAGAACTGTGCTGCGGAATTCCTCCGAATCGTTTCCGTACTTCTGTTTGATAAAGTTCATTGCCCCGGTATTGCCTGTAAAAGTAGCCAGTTCTTCATTGAACTGTACCCTGTTTTTTATAAATACTGTGGCGTGTGTCTGTTCGTGAATTATCAGTGATGCGATACCGTAGACTGAAAAACCCTTCATGAAACTGTAGAGAGGGTCCTTGAGAAAACCAAGGGTGCTGAATCCGTCAACCTTGTCAATATTTACATCGTAACCCTTTTCTTTCAATTGAGATGCTTCTTTACGGGCGTCTTCTTTTTCAAAGTAGCCTTTGTACGGGAAACAGCCAAAAAACGGATAGCACCACTTGTACTGTTTGAAACTGGCATCTTCTGCCGCCGAGACTACATCAATCAGGTAATCTTTATCAATTTCCACATATGTCGTGTAATTTCTGTTTTTATTCAGTCCGATACTGTCAACTGCATACGACCTGATCTCCTGAACAAGTTCCAGAAACTCCCTTGTGTGCTGCGGGATATCAGGGCTTTTGAGCATCTTTTCGGCTTTCCGGGCCCTGGAGTTGTATCTGAGAATATATGTGCCCTGTTTAATCAGATAGCAGCCATTCATCAGCATCATACCAAGACAGAGCACGGTGGTTAGTATTTTTTTATGATTCATTTAAATGATGTTTGAAGTGAATGTAAGAAAATTCTTGTGATAAAAAGTAACTTTTGCCGATGTGGACAGGGGTAATTTGAGAGAGGGGGGAGGCCGTAGCGGATATTTTATCAGATATCTGCAACGGCCTGGAACTACGATTACGATTAGTGTCGCGATTACAAATACGACAGAGGCAATCGCACTTATTTTGTCACAGAAAAACCGAGCGTTTTTCTGGAGTTGCCGGATTTGATTATCGCACAATAAGCGCCCGAACGGAAATTTTTCAGGCTGATTGTGCCATTTCCTGAAATGGCTTTTCTGGCAACGACCCTTCCCTTGATATCAACAATCGATACCTCAGCTGTTTTGCCTCCGGAGGTGAAGTTGATATTATTTCCTGTCAATTTGATATTTGCGAGTGACGCATTGATTGCAGGAGTAGAAGGTAACGTGGCCAGGATAGGTCTTTCGAGCACATAAGAGAGATTGGAGACGGCTAAAAGGTACCAGGCATTATGTGGAAGCCACTGCTCGATCCACCGCCAGTCGGCATCGGTTCCGCCATTGGGCATAAACCAGACATCGGTTTCATTGATGCTGTCGCTTGTGATTCCGTTGCAGATACCGCCTTTAACGTTAGGGAAGGCGTAGTCCGGTTTGCCGGGATAATCAGGGTAGTTTTCATAACCATATCCATACATCATGCAGATATCAAAAGGGTTTTTGCCCAGTATCCAGTCAAGCTGTGAGACTGCAAGATGAGAGATGTCATTATCTCCAAAGCGAAAGCCGGGGTTAAGGGTGACTTCTGCGGCAAGCAGTGCCGCGCTCATCGATGCTATTCTGGCGTTTTCTCCCTGCCACCAGTAGCCGGTCTCGTTTGTGTGCGGCTGGAAAAAACTTGTATTAAGTACCACTGGTTCCTGATCTATGTCCGGATCCTGTTCGCCAACGGCTCCTTTTACCTGAAATTCGTATATCGAAACGCCTGCGTACTGAAGAGATCTTTTGGTGGCATGAACTCTTACGTGCTTTGCCGAAGCGGCGGGGGAGATCTGGAAAACGTCAGTTCCGCCGTTTCCGGCAGATTCTGTAGCGATACTTGTCCAGCTGTTTCCATCCTGTGAGATGTCGATAGTGTACTGGGTTCCGTGTGCTGCTTCCCAGACGACCGTTACCTCGTTAATGTTGTAGGTACCGCCTAAATCTACAGCGAGCCACTCCTGACAGGTAAGATCTGCGCCATTGTAAAGCACACTTCCCCAGCGGGTTGTCATGCTGCCATCAACTGCATCGTTTACAGGATGCCCGTTTTCGGTTGAAGACGCCGTTAAGGTTTTGCCGGCCGCCAGATTGCTTGCGGGGTTTATCGCTCCGCTTTTGGATGGATCAAAAGGGGACCAGGTCATGCGCGCATACCTGAACGGATTTGCTGCAGGATCGTTAAGAGAGAGTTGTTTTTCTCTCCATTTGTTAAGTAGTGATTTGATCTCCTGTAAATAGGTTTCATCGATTGAGAGAAAGTTAATGAGCGCAAGAACCGGAAGTCCCTCTTCCGCGGCATGGTAGAAGGGGCGGCGTTTACGGTTATCAGAGAAGAAAAAACCTCTGGAGTCGAATCTTCCGATCAGGGATGCAGCCCTGATGCGCGCATCGGAAAGATATATTTCATCTGTAGTGGCTTTATAAAGCTCAACTGTGGCCATCAGGGCGCAGTAATCATCGATGATGTTCTCTTCCCGGTTATCGCAATATTTTGTGTTGTTGGCTTTCAGGTGCGTATACCCTTTTTTGGCACCGTCAAGGTAAGCGGTTGCTGTGAACTCTCCGGAGACTTTCATTGATGCGGCCTTGGCAAGTGCCGCTATAGCCATTCCGCCGCCTTCTCTGAAAGCGGACTGTAAATCTGCAACCTTGTGCCCGCTCTGGAGATATTCAGGAGTTACAGTTTTGTCATAATCCCATGAACAGATCTCTCGGGCCTCGTCCCAGCCCCATCTGTCGAAAATTATCTGGTAAAAGTAACCTTCTGCATCGAGAATTCTCATGAGGTAATCCGCACCGTAGGCGGCTTCCTGAAGAATCCCGGTGTTCATAGTCTTAAGGTTTGTTGAATCCAGTTCCCATGAGCGCAGAAGAGAATAGATTACCATGGGTATCTGCTGCGGGTTCATGTAGTTTGCAAAAGATAAATGGGAAAGATACTTTCCAAGATCCCCGGTCGCATCGTTCCATCCGCCATGCACATCGAAGCTTCCCCCTGAGGAGAATTTCGGGATCGATCGGTCTTCCAGTTTACATCGCATACCATTAAAGAAGCCCACCTGATCGCTGACCGTTTTTTTAAAGAGAAAATTGCTGCCGATTTCAAACTGTTCTGAAACTTCTGTTCCGGATTTGAAGATGTATTTCCCTGGAGTGGTGAATGATGAAAAGTCGCAGACTGAAAAAAAACGTCCGATCCATCCTTCTACAGTCTGTGAGGGGCCACTTGTTCCTGTGTGTACCACAGAGCCGGCGGCAGTTTCGATGGTAAAAGAAGTTGAAGATATGGCTGAAGAACTCTCTATGAGAGCGGTTTTGGGTCCTTCCGATTCGTATCCAAGCTGATTTATATGGACTGCAGCTGAAAGGGGCAGGGAAAGGAAAATTCCAAGGATAAGTACTATGTTTCTCTCTTTGATCACTGTGCTACCCTGTCTCGTTAAACGGTTTAAATGTCTGGAAAAAATCTGTAACTGATATTAGTGATAAAATAATAGTAAATGGCTCAGAATTTTCTCATTTCCAGAAGAATCAGAGGCACTTTTATTGCAGGGAGAAGGAGTTTGGGGTGCAAAGTGGAGGTCTTTTAACAGACCCGAAGTACAAATCACCCTGTAAAAGATGGGGGGAATATGAAAAAAACATTGCTGATACTGATTTTAAGCATCTTTACCGTGAAATCCCAGGATTTAGTACCACTCTGGGAGGTGGGGGTGATTTTAGGGGAACCTAGCGGGCTCAGTGCAAAATACTGGTTTACTGAGAAGAGTGCGGTAAATGCCGCTGCCGGATGGTCTTTCAGGGAATTTTCGCTTGATCTCTCAGCCGATTACCATTACCACTATTTCTGGCCGGAGATCGACCCCGGGCAACTGCCCGTTTTCTTTGGCCTTGGTGCCACGCTGCAGATTGCTGATAATTCATTTTTAGGGGTAAGAATTCCTGTTGGTGTGGAGTATCTGTTTGAAGGACCACCTTTGAGTGCATTTGTGGAAATAGTTCCTGAAATGACTGTAATTCCTGAAACAAACTGGACTCTGGCAGGGGGATTGGGCCTGAGATTTGTCTTCTGAGCCTAAATAAACGGTTTGTTTTTTAAGAACTCCGACATAAAAGAGTAAATAGACTTGTTGTCTGATCTTCTTCAAAGAGAACTTCTCACAACTTTATCTCGATTTATTTTGAATTCAGGCCTACAAGACTATTGTACCTGGAGAGCGCGATTTGGAAAAAGAACTGATGGTAAAAACTGGAAATCTGGAAAGAGCTCAAGTAAATACTGGTATAAGATTGAATTCTATCGGATTTCTGGAAAATCAGAAAAAGAGGGCATCGATCTCTTTTCCCTGTACAGGGTTCACAGTGGTCGATCGAATCAGCGGAGAGGAGATTTTTGCGGGTCAGATTTTCGGGCCACAGCTAAACCCTGATACCGGTGAGGAAATCTACACTGCCGATTTCTCAAAATTAAACACCGCTGGTGAATACTACTTATATGTAGAAGGGCTGGGGCGCTCGGCCAGCTTTGAGATCGGGAATTATATCTATCGGGAGCCATACCGTCTGGCAATGCAGGCGATGTATCTCTGGCGTTGCGGAACAGAGGTTTCGGTTACCCACAATGGTAGCAGGTACAGTCATGAGGCCTGTCATCTCAATGATGCGCTGCTTGATTATGCCGGCAGTCCGGGAAGAGTAAAAAAATCAACAGGGGGCTGGCACGATGCAGGCGACTACAATAAATATGTAGTTAATGCCGGGATTACTGTGGGTATGATGATCAAGGCCTGGGAGCATTTCCGCAATAGAATCGAGAATATCAACCATCTGCCCGACCCTTCAGGAGAATTGCCGCCTCTGCTGCAGGAGATAAAATGGGAGATGGACTGGCTTTTTACGATGCAGTTTGATGACGGGTCTGTTTCGCATAAGATAAGCACAATCCGTTTCTGCCCTTTTATAATGCCTGAGCAGGAGACTGCTCGGCGTTACTTTACTCCATGGGGGAGCCCGGCAACTGCGGATTTCACCGCGCTGATGGCTGCTGCCGCAAGGGTGTTTGGTCCATTTGATGGTGCCTACAGTCAGAAATGTCTGGATGCGGCTGTAAATAGTTACGGTTTTCTTCAGGAACATCCTGAAGAACACCAGCCCGATCTCTCAGGCTTCTTTACCGGCGGCTATATAACAAATGATCATGATGGCCGTTTGTGGGCGGCCGCAGAGCTCTGGGAAACAACCGGTGAAGAAAGGTTCCTTGCAGATTTTCAGAAACGCGCAGGAGAAATGAACCCCAAAGTTGAGTTTGATTTCAACTGGAAGGATGTAAGAAACCTGGCCATGGATACCTTCCTGTTCTCAAAGAGAAAGGACCGGGATGAATCTCTTGTAAAAGAGATTGCGGCTTCTTTTATCTCTACTGCAAACCAGATGGCAGAGGTGGCTGATGCTCATGGTTACGGGCGGCCGCTTGGTGAACGGTACTGCTGGGGTGCAAACAGCAACCTTCTTGATCAGGTTCTGGTACTCAACACCGCATACAGGATTAACCCGGATTATAAATATGTAAATACTGCTCTTGATGCACTGGGGTTTGTTTTTGGAAGAAACCATTTCTGCCGCTCATTTGTTACGTCACTGGGTTTTAATCCTCCCATGCACCCTCATGACCGGCGCTGCGGGGCAGATGGGGTAGAGGATCCATGGCCTGGCTACCTTGTTGGCGGGCCTGCTGATAATGCACTTGACTATGAAGATGTCGAGGCGAACTGCCGTGTAAATGAGACTGCGATAAACTGGAACGCTGCGCTGATCTATGCGCTTGCGGCGTTTGCCTGACCTCTCTGGCTAGAGAAAAAATATTATCATACTTACGGTAAGCCATAAAAAACCGGGACTGATTATCACTTATCATGTTGCAAAACTAAAAGATGTAGTTAAGCGGATAGTAAACGGTTTAACAGAATAATAATCAGAAATAAAGACCGGAATTTAAACGAAAAGTGCGCAGAGTACGTAGAGATGAAAAGGATTAAAACAGGTCGCAAAGGGTAAACGCTTAGCTTTTACAGGATGAAAGGTCACATTATCCACTAATCAATGGAACCGGGGATCTTCTAAACGCGAAGCGTTTACCCCTCTGCGTCCTTAGCGCACTTTGTGTTTTAAATTCTCATCTTGTATCATAAGAAGTGTAGCAAATCTGGATTTATATTCAAAATTTTACCAAAGAATCTACTAAATCAGGAGCGCATCAATGCGCTTAAGACAACCGGTGGGATAACGGCCACCAACCCACCAAGTGTACCAACCTCAAAGCAGGCCTGCGCACGTTGGTCACGAAGTCGTTTCTTTAAACCTAAAAGTCGCAGTTGGAGAGAATAAAAAAACGTAAGGTGTTGAGATGATAAGGCTTGAAGACATCGCAGGTCTTATCCGACAAGATGATAAGATCAAGATGCCTGAAAGACTTAGTGCTAAACAGATTACGATTTTTTGCCTCATCCAACTACGATTTTCAGGTTAAATCACTACGTTAGTTATTTGTGCCATATATCATCCTCCGCAGAATTCAAAATAGTACTGAACGGTTCATTAACATGCAAAGCCCGGACGGATGAGCCGGAAAAAAAGTCTTGATATTTTAATCACAATTAATATATTTTAACTCCGAATCAAAAAATTTGAATTTGGAGTCAAAAAATTGAATTCAAAGGAAGAAAGAGAACTCGCGGTCCGAAAATCGAAGACAAACTTGATTCTGGATGCCTCTATCGGGGTGTTTGCCAGATTGGGTTATCATGCTACGAGGCTGGAGGATATTGCCGATGCGGCTGGTTTTTCCAAGACTGCCCTCTATTACTACTTCAAGGATAAAGAGGAGATTTTTCTCAACCTTTGTATTAGAGAGCATGAGAGGCTTCTTGAGGAGGTCCGGAAGAATACAGCTACATGCAGTGGCTTTCTATATTCACTGAAAGTAATGATCAGGACCGTTCTGTCTGTTTTTGGTGAGCATTTTCCTTTTCTGATAAATGTTTCCAATCCCGGAGTTGGTAAGTCTGTTATTCCGGCAGATTTTCATAAGTACCATGAGGAGATCGAAAAGTTCAGAAATTTCAGGATTGCCATGGAGAAGGAAATGGTTGATCTGGTAGACAAGGGAAAGGCGGATGGGAAAATTTCAAGCAGTATGGAAAGCGTGGAAATCGCGGGGCATCTTGAGGCTCTTATAAAAGGTATTTTTCAGCGCTGGTATTTAAAGGGCAGTATGGGTGATATAGAAGAGGGTGTTGAGAGTATAATGTCGTTTATCAGTAATGGGTTGGGTATAAAAGAGAGTGTGTCATAAAGGAAGTGGAGGATAAATTGAGAAGGTTACTTCTAATGGGGTTTATGGTTGCGGCGGTTTCTCCGTCAGGAGCGGAGGAGCAGCCGGTGATGACGCTTGAGCAGTGCATTGAGAGCGCGTTGAGTGCAAATGCAAAGGTTGTTGTAGCTGATGAGAAGCTAATTGAGAAAGAGGCGGCTATAAAGGAAGCTGCAACCGGGTTTCTTCCCAAACTCAGTGGTTCAGGAAGCGTCTCGGTGCTTCTTGAGGCTCCGAGTATGATAATGGAAATTCCCATGATGCCTGTGCAGAAAATTCAGACTTCTGCCAGAGATAACTACAGTGTATCGGCATCTTTTACGCAGCCTCTTTTTGCGGGAGGAAAGATAGTCAATGGTTACCGCATAGCTGAACAGGCCAGGTGTGTTTCGGAGTGGCAGTTAAAAGCAGCACGCAAGGATGTTACCAGAGATGTGACGCAGGCTTATTATACGGTAACGGCTGCCCGGAAGAGTCTTGTAGCGCTTGACACATCAATAGCCCTTCTTGAGCAGATTGTAAAGGATCTGAAGAATGCTGTTGAGGTTGGAATGAGAGGGGAGCATGAGCTTCTTCAGGCCGAAGTGCAGCTTCAAAATCAGAAAATGGTTCGTCAGCAGGCTGCAAACGGGGTGACAGCGGCCCGGGGCAGGCTTGCGGTTCTAATAGGTAAGAGCATTAATGAGCCTGTAAATGTTACAGATTCTATAGTTGAACCGGTTTCCTTTGACCTGCCTGAGCTCGAGAGTTTGATAGGGAAAATAGGAACTGAGATGCCTGAGCTGAAGCAGATGGATCATCAGCTTAGAATTCTTGAGCTTTCTGCAAAAATCGCCGGTTCTGCATATTGGCCCATGCTCTTTACGGCGGCCGGTTTTTCGGGTCAGGTGATTGGAATTGATGACAGGGAGTTTCAGGATTCCTGGTCACTGTCTCTGGCGTTAAAATGGGATATTTTTGACTGGGGAGCAGCGCTTCAGAAAAAGAAGCAGATGCTTTCGCAGGCACGTCAACTTAACACAACCAAGGAAGAAATTACTAAAAACATGGAGCTGGCTGTAAAGACAGGTTATCTGGCTGTCAAGGATGCTTTTGACAACATAGCGATTACCCGCAAGAGTATCGAGCAGTCCAGAAGAGCCTACGACATAACATACGACAAGTTCGGGCAGGGTGTTGTGCCTAACAGTGAGCTTATGACGGCACAGAGCACAATGCTGCAGTCTGAGATTGCCTATTACAAGTCTCTCAGTGATTATTATTCCAAGCGTGCTGACATTGAATATCTCTTCTCTTCGAAATAAAGACACCGAAAGGACGGTCAAGAAATGAATCGCAGGTTAACTTCGTCAAGTTTGTTCAAATCCTGTATAGCGGTTTCGATGCTGATGGTTTTTTTACCTGGATGTAATCGGAAAAAAGATGTGGAATCAGATGTCAATTACGAGAAAATTGTGCTTCCGGTGAAAGCCGCGGTTTCAGTCAGGGGCGAAATCTCCCAGACGCTGAATTTCTCCGGAAATATTGATGCAGTAAAGCGGGCATCCATAGCGCCTCTGGCCCCCGGAAGGATCAAGCAGATCTTTGTCAAAGAGGGTGATTATGTCAAAGAAGGGCAGCTTCTGGCTAAAATGGATGATTACGGGCTTCAGCAGGCTCTCGCCAATCTCAATCAGGTCCAGGAGGATTACCAGAGAATAAAGACACTGTATGAGCGTGGAAGTGCAACTGCCCAGCAGTTCGGACAGATAAAGGCTGCATACGAAGCCTCAAAAGCTGGATATGAAAACCTGAAAAACTCAGTAGAGCTTCGTGCTCCTTATGCCGGTACGATTATCGGGAGGCATTTTAATGAGGGCGAGATTTATAACGGAGCTCCTGGAGTAGATGGTGTGGCGGCTGTGGTAGGTCTGGCTCAGCTTGGAGTGATGAAGATAGAGGTTATGGCACCAGAGCAGGAGTTTGTGCTTTTGAGAACAGGGCTTTCTGTGGAGATCCGGACCGATGCCTTGCCTGATACAGTTTTTGAGGGCAAGATTACAACTGTTAACCCTGCATTAAACCGTATGAGCAGGTCGGCACGCGTTACAATAGAGATCAGAAATCCCGGCAACAGGCTCAAACCGGGAATGTTTGCGCGTGTAAAGATTGCCACCAGTTCCAAAAAGGATGTCGTTGTGGTGCCGGCATCGGCCGTTGTTAACCGTGACGGGGAACAGATTGTCTTTACGGTCGAAAATAAAGCAGCTCCATTTCAGACAAAGCCTCAAATCGTAAAGGTTCAGACGGGAATAGTAAATGATGAGTCTGCAGAGATTATCTCGGGTCTGCAGGAGGGTGCAGTGGTGCTGACAGATAACAACATCAGTCTTCTTGAGAAAACCGATATTGAGGTTACTTCAATTGAGAATTCGGGCAAGGAGTAAACAATGACACTTTCGCAATTTTCTGTAACCAAGCGTGTCACGATAAGCATGCTTGTGCTTATCATAATACTGTTTGGAGTTATAGCATTTTCTAAAATGGGACTTGAACTGATGCCCGAAATGGAGTTTCCGGTCCTTACAGTTTCTATCTCCTATCCGGGCGCGGCTGCAGAGGATGTCGAGCAGCTTGTCACCCGTCCTGTAGAGCAGGTGATATCAACCATTAAAGGGCTTGACAAACTGAATTCTACATCGACTGAAGGTCTGGCTACTATTACGGCTACTTTTGACTGGGGAACAAATCTTGATTTCGCGGGTCAGGATATTCGGGAGAACATCGGCCGCATACGCAGCTATATGCCAGATGGCATAGATGATCCGATGGTTTTAAAGATGGATATGTCGCAGATGCCGGTGCTTTTTTACGGGGTCTCCGGGATGAGCAGCACTTCAGAGCTCAAAAATTATCTTGAGCAGACTCTGGCTCCCAGGATAGAGAGACTTAACGGGGTTGCAGGTGTGACTGTTGCAGGCGGCAAGGACAGGGAAATAAATGTATACCTTGACAAAACCCGCCTGGATCTTTACAAGATCAGTCCTGAAATGGTGATGGGTGCGATCGGTTCCGCTAATTACAATGTATCGAGCGGACATGTCCTTGCCGGCCACCAGGAGTATACCATAAGAACCATGGGGGAATACCCTGATGTCAAGTCGGTAAGTAATACTGTAATAACCGTTTTGAATGGTTCTCCCGTAAGAGTGGGGGATATTGCGAGGGTTGAGGATACTTTCAAGGAACAACGTCATTACATGAGGCTTAACGGCAGAGATGGCGTTGTGCTGTTTATTACCAAGCAGAGCGGGTCAAATACTCTCACTACCGTAAACAGTGTAAAGGAGCTTCTGGATGAGCTTCGCCCCTCAATGCCCCAGGATCTTGATTTTATGACAGTTATTGATCAGGGTGAAATGGTTGAGAGTGCGACTGGAAATGCCGCTACTTCCGCTGTAATTGGCGGTATTCTGGCTGTGCTTATTTTGTGGCTGTTTTTGCGCAACTGGCGTCCTACACTGGTTATCACTCTGGCGATACCGATATCGATCATTACAACTTTCATAGGCATGTATGCTCTGGGCTATACTTTCAATATTATTACCATAGGAGGTTTTGCACTTGCGGTAGGTATGCTTGTTGATAATGCCGTTGTGGTGATTGAAAACATCTATCGTCATCTTGAGAATGGTGAGCATCGGAACAGTGCCGCGATAAAGGGAACAAATCAGATGATTCTGGCTATCACTGCGTCAACTTTGACCACAGTGGCTGTTTTTGTGCCTCTATCTCTTGCTGGTGGTTTTGCCGGTAAAATGGCCAGACCTTTATCATTGACGATAGTCGCGGGGCTTGCGGCATCTCTTTTTGTCGCGGTCACGATTGTACCGATGATGGCATCTGTGATATTTAAGAAACGCACATTCCACAAGGGCGAACAGACCGTTGAAGCCCATGGTGGGAAGTGGTTTAGTCTGATGCTTAAAGGGTATGAGAAGGGGCTGCGCTGGAGTCTCAAGAAGTGGTATTTGGTGCTGGGGGGTACTTTTATTCTTTTCTTGTTAAGTATTGCCGGAGTCAAAGTGATAGGCGGGGAATTCATGCCTGAGGGTGACGATGGCATGGGGCAGATCTCGGTCAAGATGCCTGTTGGAACAAATCTTGAGGAAACAAACAGGCTGGTAGAGGCGATAGAGAAGAAGGCCATCTCTATTCCGGAGATGGAGGGTGTTGCGGTGATGGTTGGAAGGGTCAATGACCGCGGCGGCTCCGGGGCCAGTGATGTCAATGAGGCATCGGTTTTTTTCCGTCTCAAACCATTTGAAGAGAGAGAGCGTACAACAAAACAGGTTGTAAATGAGATCAGACAGTCTGTTCCAGAACTGCATGATGTTATCATTGAGTTTCCTTCCATGGGCGGCATGGGGAGCAGTTCAAAGCCAGTAGAGCTTAAATTCTACGGCAAAGATCTTGACATGCTTAAAGCATATGCCGATTCCGCAAAAGAGAAGCTTGCAAAACTTGATGGTTTATATGATGTAAACACATCGATGCGTGATGGAAAACCAGAGTTGAGGATTTATCCGGATCGTGATAAAGCGGCTTTCATGGGACTTTCAATCCTTGATATAGGTAATGCGATAAAATATGCCAATCTGGGGCAGGTTGTAACCCGTTACAGGGAAAGCGGTGATGAGTACGATGTGAGGATCAGGCTTGATGAAGCTGATCGTTCAACCAAAAGCAGTATCACATCACTGCCTCTGATTTCACGGTCGGGTGTTGTAAGCCAGGTCGGTAATGTTGGTGAAGTAGTTAAAACCGAAGGGCCCATCACTATTGATAGGGAGAACAGAGTGAGAAGGGTTTCTGTATCGGCAAATACAAAGGAGAGAAATATCCAGGCTTATATGGAGAAAGTCCAGGCGGAACTGAAGCCGCTGGAGATGAGCATGCCAAGCGGGTATTTTATCGAGTATGGCGGCTCCTACAAGGACATGCAGGAGACCTTCGGTGACCTTCTCTTTGCACTTGTAATATCGATCATTCTTATTTACATGGTTATGGCGGCTCAGTTTGAGAGCTTCTCTCAGCCCTTTGTGGTTATGTTTACCGTGCCGCTGGCGTTTATAGGAATTATCGCAGGCTTGATGATCATGGGGCATCCTTTGTCGGTGCCGGCATTTATGGGGGTAATTATTCTAGCCGGAGTGGTGGTTAATAACGGTATCGTGATGATATCGTTTATAAACGACCTGCGTAAAGAGGGCGTTCCGAAGCAAGAAGCAATCGTTCAGGGTTCGGTTCTTCGTGTGCGTCCTGTGCTTATTACCTCTCTGACGACTATTATCGGGGTGTTGCCTATGGCCTTCAGTACCGGTCAGGGGGCGGAGATGCAGAGCCCGCTTGGAACAGTGGTAGGTTTCGGACTCTTTTCATCCACGATTTTCACACTGTTTGTTGTGCCGATTCTTTACAGTGCTGTAGATAAACTCAGCAAGAAGGCAACAGGTCGGCTCAAGAGAAATGTGCTTGGTCATCAAGACTGATTTTACCTGTTTCATTATGGTAATTTAGTTTTCGCCGGTGGCGTGGGCAGGCTCAGCCACCGGCGTTTTATTTGTTAACAGCAGAGTATAAATTAAATGTCTAAAAGAGTTTTGCAGGATCTCAAATATCGGGTTATCTTAACTCTTGTAGATTCATTACCTGAAGGATAGATGAAGACTTTACTAGTACATATCAGAGGTCTGGTGCAGGGAATAGGATTCCGGCCGTTTGTTTATAAAAGTGCCACCCGGTTCGGGATCAAAGGGTATGTAAAGAACCTCTCTGACTGTGTCGAAATCTGCGCCCAGGGGACAGATATAGACCTCGCATCTTTTATTGAGCAGATAAAGCGTAATCCGCCTCCTCTGGCCAGAATAGATTCTGTGACAGTTCAGGAGATCGATGTAGCAGAATCGAAAGAGTTTTTAATAAAAGAGAGCGCAGACTTAAGTAATTCAGTGACTGATGTAAGTCCGGACATTGCGGTCTGTGAGCTCTGTCTCGATGATCTCAAAGGACAGCCGCACCGGATCGATTATCCTTTTGTTAACTGTACATTCTGCGGCCCGAGGTTTTCGATTATAAGTGGTGTACCATACGACCGGCCCAAAACAACGATGGCACCGTTCAGAATGTGCAGCCAGTGTGCAGAGGAGTACGCTGATCCTTCAGACCGCAGGTTTCATGCACAGCCAGTGGCCTGCAACAGTTGCGGCCCCGTTTATACCCTTCATTTACCGAGCGGCAATGAGATCACCGGGATAAATGAGATTGTAGATGCCACAGTATCAATGCTCCAGAATGGTTCTATTGTTGCAATCAAGGGTATAGGCGGATTTCACCTTGCCTGCAATCCATTTTTGAAAGAGCCGTTAGAAAAACTCCGCACAGGTAAGAGACGGGACGGGAAGCCGTTTGCGCTGATGTTTCGTGATGTGGAAGCTCTGAAGGAATATGCATATATCAACGAAGAAGAGGAAAAGCTGATATCCTCGCCGGTGAGCCCGATTGTGCTTTTAAAGCAGCATCTTGAGCTTCTGCCCGAGGTAAACAGCGGTTTGGGGACCATTGGCGTGATGCTTCCTTATATGCCGCTGCATTATATGCTTTTTGAGAAGCTTTCCTTCCCGGCACTCGTTATGACCAGCGGTAATATCTCTGAGGAGCCGGTTGTGATCGATGACAGTGAAGCCATCGAAAAATTCAGCGGGATTGCAGACGCAGTTCTCTGTTACAATAGAGACATATATAACCGGGTTGACGATTCTGTAACCGCGGTATATTCCGGGAATCCTGTGACTTTTCGGCGCAGCAGGGGGCTTGTACCCTCTCCGGTCAGTCTCTCTTTTGATGTTGATGGTATAGCAGCGGTAGGTGCCGAGCTTAAAAACTGTTTCGCTGTGGGTAAGGGAAACAAGGTTCTGCTCAGTCAGCACATAGGTGATTTGAAAAACGCTGAGACATTTTCCTTTTTCAGAGAGTCTTTTGAACGATTTACAAAGATGTTCAGGGTTGAGCCCCGGTTATTCGCCTGTGACAGGCATCCTGATTACCTCTCCAGTGTTTTTGCGAGAAACTCCGGGCTTCCCATTGAAGAGGTACAGCATCATCATGCACATATTGCTTCCTGCATGGCGGAGCACAATATCGACAGGGAGGTAATCGGAGTCTCTTTTGACGGTACCGGCCTTGGAGATGATGGCGCGGTGTGGGGTGGAGAGTTTCTTATCTGTGATCTTCAGAATTCAAAACGTTTCACCCATTTTAGGTACGTCAATATGCCTGGGGGGGACAGGGCCTCAGAAGAGCCATGGAGAATGGCCGCCGCTTACCTGTATGACCTTTCGGGAAAGAGTTTCGCAGAGGAATTCAAACCGTTTTTCAGCCGGGTTGAAGAGCGGATGCTGGAGGCGGTCGTGTTTGCGCTTGAAAAGAAGATCCGCTGTGTGCCTACATCCAGTGCCGGGCGGCTCTTTGATGCTGTTTCTGCTCTTACCGGTCTATGTACAGTAAACAGTTTCGAGGCGGAAGCGGCAATGCGGCTTGAGGCTTGTGCGGCGAAAGACGAACGGCTTGAAACTTATAGATGGGATTTTGACGGCACTATTGATCTGAGGCCGTCAATACGCATGATTTGTGAAGATGTACTCAGTGGTGTTCCTGTGCCTGTTATATCAGGGCGGTTTCACAAAACACTGTTTGATGTGATTAGAGAGATCTGCTTGAAAATACGCACTGAAACAGGGCTGGATTCTGTGGTTTTGTCTGGCGGTTGTTTTCAGAACAGATGTATTTTTGAAGGGGCAGTCAAGGAATTGAAAACTGCAGGCTTTACGGTTTATACCCATAGCCTTATCCCCTGTAATGATGGGGGAATAGCGCTGGGGCAGACTGCTGTTGCGGCCGGGAGAAGAAGGAAATAATGTGTCTTGGAATTCCAGGTAAGGTAGTGTGGATAGATGGCCAGCGGGCCGGTGTGGATTTTGGAGATGTTGTCTGTGAAGCAGGCACACATCTTGTCGAAGAGCTTAAAATCGGGGACTTTGTCCTCGTGCATTCTGGATATATTCTGGAGAAAATGGATCTTGCTGAAGCAGAACAGACTCTGGCGCTTTTCAAGCAGCTTTCGGAAAGCTCAGGCGAGCAATGAACCTTCGGGAAGATTTCAGGAATCAGCGTGACTGCAGGGCACTTGCAGAGCGGATCTGTTTTGAATCCAGAACTCCTGTTTCAATCATGGAAGTATGCGGCGGGCATACGATGGCCCTTCAGCGGCACGGTATCCCGTCACTGCTGCCGGAAACCGTAAGCCTGATTTCAGGCCCCGGGTGTCCGGTCTGTGTTTCTGATATTCGTTTTATTGATCATGCTGTTGCACTTGCACGGGAACCGGGTGTAGTGATTGCAACTTACGGCGATCTGATACGTGTCCCGGGTTCAACTTCGTCTTTAGAAAAAGAGAAGGCCAATGGCGCATCAGTAAAGGTGGTCTGGTCTGCTCTTGAGGCTCTTACGTTTGCATCGGCCAATCCCGGGCTCAAAGTGGTGTTTCTGGGCATCGGATTTGAGACGACCTCTCCGGGGACCGCAATAGCGGTAATAGAGGCTGCAAAAGCATCTGCAGACAATTTTTTTGTTCTCAGTTCCCACAAGGTGATGCCTCCGGCAATGACGGCCCTTATTGATGAGGGGGTTAGAATTGACGCTTACCTTTGCCCGGGTCATGTCAGTGTTATTACCGGAAGCAGTATTTACGAGCCTATCGCAGGTAAATACCATAAACCCTGTGTTGTTTCAGGATTCGAACCTTCAGACATACTTCAGTCAATCTGGATGATAATAAAGCAGGTTGAGAGCGGGGATGCCCGGGTGGAAATCCAATATAGCCGGGCGGTCCGTCCAGAGGGTAATTTGAGAGCACAGAAAGTAATAGAAGAGGTATTTGTATCCTCGGACGATTACTGGCGCGGGCTTGGAAATTTACCCAAAAGCGGTTTGAAGCTTGCAGAGAAGTACAGCCGCTTTGATGCAGCAGAGATGATCCCGGTTAAAATAGAAGAGACCAGGGAGAGTGCGGGATGTATCTGCGGTGATGTTCTTAAAGGAATCAAAAAGCCAAATCAATGTAAACTTTTCCGGACCGCCTGTACCCCGAATCATCCTGTGGGCGCCTGTATGGTTTCCTCAGAAGGTACCTGTTCGGCCTATTTTCAATATGGTGACAATGGAAAATAAGAAAGTTCTTCTCAACCACGGCAGCGGCGGACGATTGACGCATCAGTTAATCGATTCGATTTTCGGTTCACGATTCTCCAACCCTGTACTTGACCAGCGTACAGATTCTGCTGTAATCGATGTAAGCGGACAGAAAGTAGCATTTACGACAGACTCTTTTGTGGTCAACCCGATCTTTTTCCCCGGCGGAAATATCGGCAAGCTGGCTGTATGCGGCACAGTGAACGATCTGGCTGTAAGCGGTGCAACTCCCCAGGCACTAAGTGTATCGTTTATTATTGAAGAGGGGTTCTCTTTTGATGAACTGGAGAAAATTGCAGAGTCTATGGCACTCACTGCAAAAGAGGCCGGTGTGTCAATAGTGACCGGTGATACAAAAGTGGTCAACAGGGGCATGGCCGACAAGATCTTCATTAACACTTCAGGAATAGGGCCGATCCGTCAGGAGAGGGCGGGTATAGGTCCCGGAGAAAAAGTCAAAGAGGGTGATGTGGTCATTGTAAATGGGTTTATCGGTGATCACGGGATGGCAATTCTTGCAGCCAGGGAGGAGTTGCCTTTCAGTGCTGATGTAAAGAGTGACTGTGCTCCGCTGAACCATCTTATTGCCGATATACTTGATACAACAGATCAGGTTACCTTCATGCGTGATGCCACCCGTGGGGGGCTTGGAACGGTGATCTGTGAGCTGGCTGAGAGCCGCAATGCAGGGATTTTAATTGAAGAAAAGGCCCTGCCTGTACGTAATGCAGTAAAGAGTATGAGTGATATGTTTGGTTTTGATCCTCTCTTTATTGCCAACGAGGGCAAAGTAGTATTGACTGTGAGGGAAAAAGACTCAGAGAGGGTTCTTGGGGCTATGAGAAAAAATCCACTGGGCACAGATGCCGCAGTGATAGGGCGGGTAACCGCTGATAAAGGAATAGTTGAAATGAAAACAATGATCGGGGGCAGGAGAATCATCAGCATGCCTGCAGGTGACCAGCTTCCCCGGATCTGCTGAAAGGCAGGAATCTGGACCGAACACAGTATTACAGCAGGATCTTCTTTTTTCTGTCCTCTGTCTTCTGTCTTTTGTCCTCTGACACATGCACGAACTCAGTATAGTTGAAAACCTCCTCGACATCATAAAGAGTGTTGCTGAGGAAAACAAAATGTCGCGGGTTACAAGGGTGCATCTGAAAATCGGGAATCTTCGTCAGATAGTTCCAGAGATGTTCCAATTTGCATTTGATACCGCTAAAAAAGGCACCATAGCCGAATCAGCATCAGTAAGCATGACTTTTGTTCCGGCGAAAGCAGTCTGCCGTACATGCGGCAGGGAGTTTATCGTTGAGGATAATTTTTTTATCTGTGAAGGCTGCTCTGGAATAGATGTCGATGTAATCGAAGGGAAAGAACTTTTAATAGATACAATGGAAGGAGAGTGACTTTGGAAATCAAAGTGATTAAAAACATTCTGGATGCCTGTGAGGGACAGGCTCAGCAGATAAGGGATCATCTAAAGGAAAAGCATGTCCTGATGGTAAACCTTATCGGTTCTCCGGGTTCCGGAAAAACAACGTTGCTTGAAAAGACTCTGGCCACTTTGAAGGGACGTTTCTCAATTGCCGTTATAGAAGGTGATGTTGCAACAGATAAAGATGCTGTCAGGCTGCAGAAGTACGATATACCTATTGCTTTGATCAATACTGATGGAGCATGTCATCTTGAACCGATCACCATTCGAAAGGCTCTTGATGAGTTTGATCTTGACAGAACGGATATCATTTTTGTTGAAAACGTTGGAAATCTTGTCTGTCCCGCGGAATTTGATATTGGAGAGAACTGCAAGATCGCTATCTCCTCTGCAACAGAAGGTCACGATAAGCCGGAGAAATATCCGCTTCTTTTCAATGAATGCAGACTTGTTGTGCTCAATAAAATCGATCTGATTCAGTTTACGGATTTTGATAAGGATTACTACATTTCCAGCGTCAAAAAGCTTAACGGCCGTGTTCCTGTTCTTGAGGTATCATGCCGTGCGGAGCAGGGGCTTGAGGGCTGGATAGACTGGCTTGCCGACTCTGTTTCTGAAGTTAAAAAGAGCTGATCAAAGCAGGTTTAGCACGTGGAACAGGGGCGTCACCGTACCTTTACTTTTTGATGCGGCTGGCGCCCTAATCTGCAACTCTCCTCAAAAAATCGACACCGTTTAAACCCTGATTCTAAAATTTCTGTAAGGCCCCACAGGAACAGCTGGTAAATATTACCACATGTCTGCAGAAAGGCAACGGTTAAATCTAAAAATCGCAGTTGGATGAGGCAAAAAAATCGTAATCTGTTAAGCGCTAAGGCTTTCAGGCGTCTTGATCTTATCACCTTGTCGATAAGACCTGCGATCCTTCAAGCCTTATCATCTCAACGTCTAACGGTTTTTTATTCTCCCCAACTGCGACTTTTATGTTAAAAGAAAGTCCGTCCGGGATCCCTGCGCTGTAGGCATAGTTCTTGCATGCCTCTTTAGGTTCTTATTGAAATAGTTACTATACAGTTCAACTGCCCGTTTTTCCGCCATCCAGAGCCTTTTGCGGGTTCTTTTCCCTGGCGGCTTCAACAAACCTGAAAATCGCAGTTGGATGAGGAAAAAATTGTAATCTGTTGAGCGCTAAGGCTTTCAGGCATCTTGATCTTATCACCTGGTCGGTTAAGACCTGCAATGCCTTCAAGCCTTATCATCTCAACCTCTTACAGTTTTTATTCTCCCCAACTGCGACTTTTAGGATAAAGCAACGAAACTGAATAGTTACATAGCTTTACAAGCATACTTTCAGAAACTGCATTCCCATTCAGGAGGAAAAAAATGCAATTCAATTCACTCCAGCAGATTCTGGTTTCAGAAGCTGAAATGCCTGCCGTTTCCGAGTATGACAATAAATTCCCAAAATCGGAAAAAAAAGTGGAAATGGAGCCTATTTCTCAAAACGTCCTGAGAGATGTTTGCTGGAATACAGGAACCCGTTTCCCGTCATCCCTGAGCCAGGAGGGGATGGTGCTTCTGGCAGTTAATCCGCATCTGGGGTTTATACAGTGGCATATCAATGATCTGACGGTTGCAGGTCTGAATGAAAAGGAGAGGGATGCGTTTAATCGGGGCTGCCGGCTGGTGTTGAGGGTTTATGATGTCAGCAATGTTGAATTCAACGGGTTCAATGCATTAAGCCAGTTTGATATTGATATCAACAATCTTACGGGAAATTACTATCTCAACATTAACCGTTCTGAGTGTAATCTTCTTGCAGAGGTGGGTTTCCGCTTTTCAGATAATCGCTTTAAGGCCTGTGTGCGTTCCAACTACATGTATTTTGACCGCCCGCGCAGGTCCTCCAGGTTCAACTTCTCGGGATTGTATGTGAGCCATGGGTTTACCAGAATCTTTGCTGTAGAGAATGCTGTCTGCGGATCGGTTTTTGACAGGATGAACCGGTCACTGGAATACACCGGAAACGCGCCGCTTTCAGTTGCGGTGTTTCTTAATGAGGCTGCAGTGCTGCAAAACCAGAATGCCAGTGGGCCCATAGGCGGTTTTCTGGAAGCTGTGCTGGCAAAGTGTAAAATCATGAGGGCTGTGCCGTATCTGCTTACACCAAGAAACAAGCAGGTTTATGATTACGGGGCACAGTCCCTTGTCAACAGGGCGAAAAGCACATCGAAGTCGATGGTTGACAGGTTTACCCAGATCCACAGCAGGAAATCCTTCAACTGCATACAGTGTCATGACTGGTATTCTGCACCTGCCGCAATCGAAGCTGCGACTGTTAATGGGCTTCCGATCACCGGCGTTCTTCATTCTATTGAACTTGAACGCACAAACTTTGACCTGAAAAACCAGGTTTCACAGCAGATAGAATCGTGGGAAAGCAAGCTGATTTCAACGGCTGAAAACATTCTTGTTCCAAGGGAGAGTACAAGACAGACAATAATTCAACACTATAAAAAAGATCCCGAACGTGTGGTGGTAGTCGCAGACAAGCTTGTCCGGACTCCTGATACAAGCCATGAGAGAGAGTACATCTGCAGTAAATACTACCTCAATGACAAGGAACCGCTTTATCTGTTTGCGGGTGAAATGGCTCATCATACCGGAGTGGATCTTCTTGTCAATGTTCTTCCGGGGATCTGCCGTGAGTTTCATCAGGGGCAGTTTGTTTTTGCGGGTGAAGGATATCTTAAAGGGGAGATGGAGGGACGTGTGTGGCATTCAGGAATTGCTCACCGATGCCGATTTATAGGTGATGTTCCCTCTGAAATCTTCAGTAAACTGCTCGATGCCTGTGATTCGGTAATTATCCCTGCCCGCAGCAGACAAAACGGGAGGCTTGCGGAGATGGCACTCAAGGCTGGAAAGCCTGTAATTACCACTCATCAGGCCGGTCTCCATGATAAGGTACGCCATGGGGTAAACGGATTACTGTTTTACGACAATCCCGGTTCAGTAGCCTGGGGTGTAAAGGAGATGATGTCGAGGCCTATACCTGTTCTGCCGCGTTCAGTTGAGGACCCTGAGCTGCTGAATACAGCCGAGTGCATAGCGGCCATGTATATAACCTACTGGGCCTGTGCGGTAGCAATCAGAAGGGGGGTTTACTTTGGTTAAGGGGCATCTGGCCATAATCCTTCATGCTCATCTTCCATATGTCAGGCATCCTGAATACGATTCCTTCCTCGAAGAGAGATGGTTTTTTGAAGTGATGACCGAGACATATATACCTCTTGTAAAGGTGCTGAGCAGGCTTGTACAGGATAAGGTTCCATTTGAGATCACTATTTCACTTTCACCGACTCTTATCTGCATGATGGAGGATCCTATTCTGATTCAGCGTTACAGGTCTCATCTTGAGAAGCTCATAGAGCTGGCTGCAAAGGAAAAGGATCGTACCAGTTACAGTGGACATCTGCAGTGGCTCGCCTCAAATTATCACCAGTCATTTAAAGAAACACTGGAGGTATTTGAGAGCTGGGACGGGCATCTGATCCGCGCATTTTCCTGGTTGCATGGACAGAAATCGGTTCAGCTTATAACTACATCCGCTACCCATGCGGTTCTGCCGCTGCTGGCATCTGAGCCCAGGGCGATAAGGTCACAGGTAAGTGAAGGGGTGAAGGCTTTTGAGAAGGCGCTGGGCATAAAGCCCCAGGGGTTCTGGCTTCCTGAGTGTGCCTATATTCCCGGAATCGAGGAGTACCTCCGTGAGCAGGATATCCGCTATTTTTTCCTTGAGTCGCACGGGATCGATCATGCCAGCGTTCTTCCTCTTCATGGTGTCTACGCCCCTCTCTACACGCCATCGGGGGTGGCGGTACTTGCGCGTGATCAGGGGTGTACCGAGGAGGTGTGGTCAGCTAACAAGGGGTTCCCTGGAGATCCCAATTATCGCGAGTTTTATCGTGACATCGGACATGAAGTCGATTTTGAGTATATCAGGCCCTACATGGCCGGGAACATCAGAGTTGACACTGGCATAAAATACTGGCGCATTACCGGAAGGGGATATCATCATAAGGAATATTATGATCCCTTCAAGGCCAGGGAAAAGGCCGCGGAACATGCCGCAGTCTTTATGCAGAGACGCGTTGACCAGATTTCTCATATTTCCTCAACTATGGGCAGTACCGTGCCGCTTATAGTGGCCACGTTTGATGCTGAACTCTTCGGCCACTGGTGGTTTGAGGGCCCGCAGTTTCTGGACTTTCTTATCAGAAAGACAGCGTATGATCAGGATGTGTTCTCTCTGATATCACCGCTTTCTTACCTTAATCTTCACCCGGTTCATCAATATGGAGTGCCGGGTATTTCAAGTTGGGGAAGCAAAGGTTATTTTGATGTATGGTGCAATGGAAAAACTGACTGGGTTCTTACTCAGGTCTATGAATGCATCCGCAGAATGATAAAGCTGGCAGCATCTCAGAAACCCGGTCCAGAACGTCCTCTTGTCAAACGTGCCCTCAATCAGTGCGTAAGGGAACTTCTGCTTGCCCAGTGTTCAGACTGGCCTTTTATAATTACGAATGGAACCGCAGAACAGTATGCATCACGGCGGATTCGTGATCATGTCAGCAGGTTTCATTTTCTGGCCGACAGCATTGAAAAAGATAGCCTTGATGAAAATGAATTGTCATCGCTTGAACTTTTAGATTGTATTTTTCCTGAGGCGGATTATCAGGTTTTTGCAGATTGAAAACAGACATGAAAAATATCTCATCTTAAAAAGGAGTTTCACATGCGAATAGCCTTGTTGTCGTGGGAGTCACTCCACTCAGTTTCACTGGGCGGAGTAGCGGTGCATGTCACTGAGCTCGCCGCGGCGCTTGAACGTAAAGGACACGATGTACACGTTTTCACCAGAATGCGATGGAACGGTGACTGGCATTACGATAGAATTCATGGCGTACATTATCACCGTGTTCCATATTCCGGAGCACACGATATCGTTGATGATGTAAATAATATGTGCAGATCCTTTGTGGATGCTGTCTATCATCAGGAAAGCTATCAGGGTGCAGGGTTTGACATTGTACATGCTCACGACTGGATGGCTTCAAATGCGATGGTCTGGATCAAACAGGGACGTGGTCGCAAAGGGATAATAACCATCCATTCAACAGAATACGGAAGATGCGGAAATAATTTTTACGGCGGAAGATCACAGAGGATCATGGACCACGAGCGCCATGCCACCTTTTGTGCCGATAAAGTTATCACAGTCTCCCAGCTCCTTAAAAATGAGATAAAGTGGATATACAATGTGCCTGACTGGAAAGCTTCGGTGATTGCAAACGGTATTTCCTATCATTCATTTGACGGTTGGATTGACCCGGGACGGGTTAAGGCCAGATATAGTATCGGGCCGGTAGATCCCACGGTGCTTTTTGTAGGTAGAATCACATCTCAGAAGGGGCCTGACCTGTTGGTGAGTGCGATTCCCCATGTCCTGCGTTTTTATCCCAATGCCAAGTTTATCTTTACAGGTGAAGGCGATATGAAGGGGCACATTGAAAATATGGCCCGCAGCATGGGAGTGGCTCATGCCTGCCGGTTCTATGGTGTTTTTCCGCGCGGTGAGCTGATCGATCTCTATCGTGCCTGTGACTGTGTAGCCGTACCAAGCCGAAATGAGCCATTCGGGATTGTTGTCCTTGAGGCCTGGGCTGCGGGCAAGCCGGTTATCGCTACTCACAACGGGACCGAATTCGTCTGGCACAATGTCAATGGATTCAAGGTTTACCCCAATACAGAATCTATTGCCTGGGGTATTGGTTCCCTGTTTGCCAACTTCGAACATGCAAGATGGATGGGGAGCAAGGGACGTGAGGCGGTTGAGAACTCCTTTTCCTGGGACACTATAGCGGACCAGACCTTAGGCGTCTACTGCAGTTGACAATTACCTTCTGATATATGCACAGATGCGCCTCTGGCGGGCGCATCTTCTTTTCTTCAGCAGATCTACGTACAACCTGACTTATGCGCCCGGTTCAGGGCGAACTGCACTTATCCCTTGTGCATAAAGGCTTTGAACGAATCCTGATGCTACCTGATTCAGTCCTGCAAGGCCATCTCTGCCAGAACCTATTTTTATCTTGTGGAAAAAGAACAGACAAAGAAAGTAATTATGCGGCTCACCGATGAGCAGAAAGTGATTCTTGACAGTTCGGGAAATGTCAAAATTCATGCAGTGGCTGGAAGCGGTAAAACAAGCACGCTGCTGGAGTACGCAAGACATCGGGGGAAAAACAAACGCATTCTATACATTGCGTTCAATAAATCTGTAAAACTGGAAGCCCTGCGCAGATTTGAATGTGAAGGGCTCAGCAATATACGTGTTGAGACGGCTCATTCTCTGGCCTGGAGCCGCATTGTCCCACAGTTCCAATACAAAGTCCGGGCATCGTATAAACCCTGGGAAATAAGCGAGATGCTTAAAATAAAGCCCCTGGGGAAAGATCCGCTTACATCTGTTTTAATTGCACGCCATATCGGGCGATTTGCTTCACTGTTCTGCAGTCAGCCTCAGGAAAAGGTGCAGGACCTTGATTACACCGACTGGGTGAGGGATGAGAAGGCACTCGGTTTTGTTAAAAAGAATTACAACAGAATCATCGATGGGACCAGGAAGTTTCTGGCGTTGATGAATTCAGGGAAAATTGAGATTCCCCATGAATTTTACCTTAAAAAATATCAGCTTTGTAAACCCCGACTCGCTTATGATATTATTCTATTCGATGAAGGTCAGGATGCATCGCCGGTAATGCTTGATGTGTTCCTGCAACAGGATCATGCGGTGAAGCTTATAGTAGGGGATGTCCACCAGCAGATATATTCCTGGCGTTATGCTGTAAATGCGCTCTCCGGTGTTGATTTCAAAGAATACTCCCTTACTGCAAGCTTTCGTTTTCCGCAGACAATCGCCGATCTTGCCATGGCAGTCCTTCAGTGGAAGACTTATCTGAAAAATCCACTTGATGTGAATATCCGCGGACTGGGAAAAAAGGCCAGGACGGTATCTTCCCGGGCAACAATTGCCAGGACCAACCTTGCGCTGCTGCGCGAGGCGATTAATTTCACATGCGTTGGAAACAGTAACAGAAAGATCTATTTCGAGGGTAATCTTTCCACCTATACTTATGCTTCTGAAGGAGCGTCGATCTGGGATGTTTTTAATCTTTACACTGAAAAAAGAGATCTTATCCGCGACCCTATGATCTCAAAGGTGAGATCATTCGAGGAACTTCGGGAATATGCGGAACTGGCAGAAGATGCTGAGCTGCTTGCGATGACAATAATGGTTGATGAGCATGGCAAAATGCTTCCCTTTTATCTGAAAAGGCTGAAGGAAAACCACCTTGAAGACAGTTGCAAAGACAGGGCGGAAATGATCTTCTCGACTGTGCACAAGTGTAAAGGACTGGAGTATGACAGTGTCACACTGGAGGATGATTTTGTAACTGAAAAGAAACTGATACGGTTGACCGAAAAAAATGAACTGTCTGCACCTGAGAAAGATCAGCTTAATGAAGAGATTAATCTGCTTTATGTGGCAATCAGCAGAAGCAGGGGCAGAATCACTGTACCGAATTCAATATTTGGTGAGCATAGCCCATACTGTCAGAGTGTAAAGAGTGGGAACAGAAGACAGTCAGAAGAGAATGCGCGAAAGCAAGAAATTCAAAAAGAGAAACTTCTGAATGCAGGACAGTACTGGCGACAGCAGGATGATGACAGACTGAGGTTTCTTACGACAAAAGGGAGCCCGGTAAAGAAAATTGCGGAGGAAATGGGGAGAAGCAGAGGCGCAATTTTCTCAAGGATGAGGAAGTTGGGGATAGGGTAAAAGTCGCAAGTCGAAAGTCGCAAGTCGAAAGTTGCAAGTAGGGAGTAGGGAGTAGAGAGTTGGGAGTTGGGAGTTGGGAGTTGGGAGTTGGGAGTAGGGAGTAGGGTGTAGGGTGTAGGGTGTAGGGTGTAGGGTGTAGGGTGTAGGGAGTAGGGAGTAGGGAGTAGGGAGTAGGAAGTAGGGAGTAGGAAGTAGGAAGTAGGGAGTAGGAAGTAGGGAGTAGGAAGTAGGAAGTTGGGAGTAGGGAGTAGGGAGTAGGGAGTAGGGAGTAGGGAGTAGGGAGTAGGAAGTAGGAAGTAGGAAGTAAGAAGTAGGAAGTAAGAAGTAGGAAGTAGAAAGTAGAAAGTAAGAAGTAGGAAGTAGAAAGTAAGAAATCTGGAGTAGGGAGTGTTAAGCGATCAGTGCTGCGGCATGCGTGTCATAAACAGCGCGGGTTTGAATGCATAAATCAATTTGAATCAACAGCAAAACAGAGATGGATGAAGGGTGAAATGAACCACGATAAAAACGACTTTGATTCCAGAGCAAAAGACTGGGATCTGGATCCTGAAAAGAAAAAAAGGGCGGAGATTGCAGCCGGGGCGATAATGAATAAGGTGCAGCCGTCTAAGGAATGTACCGCTTTTGAGTATGGGTGTGGAACCGGGCTGGTCAGTTTTTTTCTGCAGCCTTTTCTCAAAAGGATTGTTATGGCTGACAGTTCCAGAGGGATGCTTGAGGTGGTGAGGTCAAAAATTGAGAAAACATCTGTGATGAATATGACTGCTATTGAGATTGACCTCACGAAATCGGACCCGCCCGAGGAGCAGTTTGACATCATTTATACGCTCCTTGCGATGCATCATGTAAGTGATGTCCCCGAAGTTTTGCGGAAATTTCATTCTATGCTGAGAACCGGCGGTCATCTGTGTATTGCAGATCTGGACAAAGAAGATGGTTCATTTCACGGCGAGGGCTTTTCCGGACACCATGGTTTTGACAGAGAAGAGCTTGAATCAAAGGCTGAGAGAGCCGGTTTCATAAATGTCGAGTTTCAGACAATCGATCGGGTGGTCAGGGAACACGGGGGTAAAGGGAAAAGGGAGTATCCGCTTTTTTTAATGACCTGCAGTTCAGAATAAAGCCGGGGACTCAGAATTCCCCGTCTGCTACAAAGAGACTTCTATCTTTTAATAATGGAATAGTGTACTCCAGAGCTCCCTTCAAGTTTTCCATAGCTCTGTCTGACACCATCTCCCGCATCTCCCATTCATAACCTCTGATTTCCATGAGAAGACACAGCGGGTGTTTGTTGTAAAGCTGGTTGCACAGTGCAACAACCGATGATGGGTGCATGGCGTGAGTTGTAAAGCTGACTTCCGGGGCGGGTTTCAGCCGTTTCAAGCTGAAGCTCTCCGGGGTGAGGGATGCATCCGCAAAGATAACGATATCAAATTCTGAGATAAGAAGAGCATCTTCGGCATTGAGCTGATAGTTGCTGTCAAAAGAGATGTTGGAAAAGTTCATCTCTTCCAGTTTTTCAGAAAAAAGAATCCCAAGCGCATCATCACTGCGCCCGGGATTACCGAAACCGTAAACGAGAACCGAAGAATTATTGGTTATCAATATTTCTCGATCCTTCGCAGATAAGGTTTTCTTCACTATCGAAAATCGAAACCTGCAGAGGCATTTTGCCCATTGCATGTGTAGCGCAGCTCAGGCATGGATCGTAGGCCCTGATCGCCACTTCCACTCCGTTGAGCAGGCCTTCTGTGACCTCTGCTTTTCCGGAGATAGTGTTCTGTGCCACCCAGGTTACGGCCCTGTTCATCGGCTCATTGTTGTTTGTGGTGGAAACAATCAGGTTGCACATGGTAATCTGATCGTTTTCGTTGATCCTGTAATGATGGAACAGTGTGCCTCGCGGAGCTTCCAGCAGACCGACACCTTCAAAGGCTTTCTTTCCCCTTCTTACCAGGTCTGTGCTCTGCAGATCCGGATCCTTCAGCAGAATCTTTATCATTTCCGCAGCGTGCAGGATTTCTATGAGCCTTGCCCAGTGCATGTGCATCGACATGCCGTTAGGCTTGCCCTTTGTGTAGGCTCTGAAAATCTCAAATTCCTTCTGTGCCAGAGGGGTAGGGATGAAATCGCAGGTGTTGAGTCTTGCCAGCGGGCCAACTCTATACCATCCTTTTTCTTTACCCAGTGATTTAAGATAAGGGAACTTCATGTAGCTCCAGTTCTTAACTTCTTCCCCGATATAGCTCAGGTAATCCTGGTAATCGATATCATCAAGAAGCTTCTTTCCTTCGCTGTCAACCACTCTTAAAACACCGTGGTACAGGTCCATCGCGCCGTCTTTTCTGACAAGGCTCATATGGCTTGAGGGAAAAGAGGCGTAGTTATCTATAAAATCCTTATTGGCCGCATGGTACTGCTTGAAAAATTCCAGTGTAGCCAGTGACCAATCGATCATCTGATCTACATTGGGTATAGCCTTGCCGTCAAGGAAGTAATCCCGTTCTGCAACAGAGAGGTTTTTGTTGATACCACCGGGGATTGCTCCGGTTCCGTGGATCTTCTTGCCTGCAGTGGCCTTTATTATTTCCTGGCCGAATTTACGCATCAGAACACCCTGAACAGCCAGTTCTTTATTCTGCATTGCTACACCGATCACATTACGTATCGCCGGGTCACCATCAACTCCAAAGAGAAGATCTGGTGAAACCAGATGGAAAAAATGCAGTGAATGGGACTGGAATATCTGTCCGTAGTGCATCAGACGACGCATCTTTTCACCTGCAGGGGAGAGCCCCTCAGGTCCTACTCCAGCGATGATATCTATTGCCTTGGCAGCAGCCAGATGGTGGCTGACAGGGCAGATACCGCAGAGACGCTGCACAAGCACCGGTGCTTCCCAGTAGGGACGTCCCTGAACAAATCTTTCAAAACCCCTGAACTCCACAATGTGAAGCCTGCTCTGGGTGACCCTATTGTTATCGTCAAGGTGGATAGTTACCTTGCCGTGTCCTTCAACCCTGGTTACAGGTTCGATAGTGATTTTCTTTGGCATGTTATCTCCAGTAATAATCAGTCGTATTTTAAAGTTTCGTATTCAAGGTTCAAAGGCTTTCCGCTGAGAAGAGCGGTAAGCGCATCCCATATAAGATCGGCCCTGGGCGGACATCCCGGCAGAAAGTAGTCAATCTTGACAATTTCATGACAGGGATAAACTTTGTCAAGAATAATGGGAAGTTCTGCATCCTGGGGTATGATCTTATCATCTACTGTCGGGCTCTTGAGATATGCTTCTTCAAGGCACTCTTTTACCGGAATACCGTTTCTCATTGCAGGTAGTCCACCCATGAGAGCACATTCGCCGCATGAGATGAGAATTTTGCAGTTTTTCCGGAACTCTTTCAAAATATGCACGTTTTCATTATTGCAGCATCCCCCTTCGATAATTCCGATATCGCACTGACGGGTAAATGTCTTGATGTCGGTGATGGGGGACTTGTTGAAGTCGACAAGCTCAATAAGGTCCAGAATTCTTTCGTCGATGTCAAGAATTGACATGTGGCACCCGAAACAGCCTGCCAGGGAAGTGGTGGCAACTACTGGTTTTTGCATGTTTAGTTCTCCTTCGAGCTTGCAGCTTCTTTGCCTTGCTCGATATCATAGCCAATTGGTTTCTTGTCAAATTTTCGTGAATCAATAGGCATATTAAAGCCTTTTTCTTTCTTGAGTATAGAGCCGACAGGGCAAATTTCAGCTGCTTTCTGCGCAAGCTCGTCGGAGATAGTCATGGCCAGTTCGTTATCTATCTCGACTGTCATTTTGTGCCCGCGTTTTCTGGGGACAAACATGCTTCTTCCCTTTTCATCTTTAATCAACCTGATGCATCTGTTGCAGAGAATGCAACGGTTATGATCCTTGATGATTTTTGGGTTGGAAGCATCGACATCGCGGTTGGGGAACTCATAAGTGAAACGGGGCACCAACATACCATAACGGTAGCCCAGCGCCTGCAGTTCGCAGTTTCCTGACTTTTCGCATGCCGGGCAGTAATGGTTTCCTTCAACAAACAGAAGTTCAATAATCTGCTTGCGGATCTCCCTGATTTCCTCCGTGTCATTTTCAACCTTCATTCCGTCTGCAACCGGTGTGGAACAGGCTGTCATCATTCTGCCGTTTACCTTAACAGTACAGATTCTGCAGGAGCCCCTGGGTTTAATCCCTTCGACATTGCAGAGAGTAGGGATATAAATCCCGTTTTTGATTGCCGCTGCAAGGATATAGGAACCCTTTTCTGCGACAATTTCCTTGCCATCGATTGTAATTTTTACGGTTTCACTCATGTCTGTGCACCTTAAAGTAGAGGTTTTCTTCCAAATACCGCACTGGGCTCCGCTATGGAAGCCGCAGAATGGAATTCGGAATCAAAACAGGTATGTTTTTTTGTTAAGTTTACTATTTTTGAAAAAGACTGCATGAAATTGCTTTTTGATCTAAAAACAGTTTCAGCTTCAGAGTATTGTAGAGTTGGTATCATTTTGGCAGCAACAGAAACGTGTTGGCTTTTTGTCTCTGGAACAGAATGTTTCATGTATGCTTTTACCTTGAGGATTTTGGATTTCTACACTATAATAAGAAAAATACACTCTCTATAACAAGAACACAAGGAAATAATGATATTTTTTTCACAATAAAGAGTCTGGTGTCCAGTGCGTTTTGTGAAAAAGGTACAAATAAATGACACGAAATTCCCAATAAAGATAAAATATTTGAAGAATGGCTCAGGATATTGCAAACCACATTGGTAAACAAATAAATTTAGTAGATTGGCGGTATATAGTCAGTTACACAATATCTAATCCCAATCAGAGGAGATCACATGCTGACAGTCTCAGACCTGCTGAAAACAAAGAAGAACGAGCTTTTTACCATTGGTAAGACCAAACCGGTACTTGAGTGCGTTCAAGTTATGAATCAGCACAGAATCGGTGCCCTAATGGTTACATCTGAGCAGAATCAAATAGAGGGAATAATTACCGAAAGAGATATTCTCCATGCTGTCAGTGAACGCAATGGCTCTATCCTTAATATAACAGTTCAGGATATCATGACCGGAAAAGAGAAGCTTGTAACGGCATCTCAGAATGACACTATCGACCTGGTGATGGAGCTGATGACCTCCAGGCGGATCCGCCATATACCGGTCCTGGAGGATGGAAAACTAACCGGGGTTATCTCTATCGGGGATGTGGTCAAAAACCAGCTTCGTCATGCCCTTGTAGAAAATGAATCCATGAAAACCTACATTTCAGGAACCAGTTCTTAAACCTGAAATTGGTGTTGGATAAATTAATCACTGAGGAAAGGTGTGGATTGGTAAACCAGGACCGATCCACACCTTTTGTTTTTGTGGTATTTCGGTCACCTCTGAAATAATCAGTACAATTTTCACTGTTACAGAATTGGTGTATTACGATGAATTCGGGATATGTTGTGATTTTAGATAAGAATGGGTGGATTTGGAGGAGCTGTAACTTGAATAACGGCAGTAATTTATAGCATGGGAGTTAATGTTTTGGAAGAATCGGATGCTTGAAGTAGTGTAGGTTCCCAAATTATCTCAGACCTAATTTCCGCACAATTGTGGGGGCTATTCCCGGATTTAAAATTTCCGTAACATTTTCGGGAATTAATTTGGGAATCTACAAAACATGTCGCTAACTCACCCCAGAGATGACTCAGTGACCCCCGAGGGAGCATTTAACAAGTTAAGTCACTCTTTCACCTCAGAGGTGACTTTGTGACCCCCGGGGGAAGTATTTAACAAGTTAAGTCACTCTTTCACCTCAGAGGTGACTTTGTGACCCCCGAGGGAGCATTTAACAAGTTAAGTCACTCTTTCACCTCAGAG
>JAAYYB010000364.1 GCA_012515615.1 Fibrobacter sp. | reverse complement strand
TACTTTACAATTACCCAGTAGATGTTTATATTGGGAAGGTCACGTTGCCTGTAGCAGCCTGACCAGCACTGACAGGGAAAACAATTATTAAATGTCTAATTTAAGTCAAAAAAAGTCGACCACCTAAATATTCTTGACCTAAAAAGCCATTGTGACTAAATTCTACCCAACCTTCCTTATTTCCAAATACATCATCAAGATAAACACTTCTGCACGAAACACATATTTTAATCGAATTATAACAAAGAATTTGTTCGATTAGTGTTGGTAGCCATTTTCTCCAATTTTTTCGGTTTTTTAATTCATTCAGTGCATCTATAAATATGACCGTTGGTTTAGCATTCGCAACAGCTTGAACTGATAACATATTGAAAAGCTGAGCCCTGGTAATTGCACCACTAAAACCTAATTTATCCCTTATGACCTTCCAAGGTTCTTCATCGTTAAAATCTTCACCATAGAACACATATAATCCTTGCCGGTTCTCTTTTTTAACAAAGTCAATAATACTATGTGTTTTCCCGATCCCAGCAATACCTGTAACCAACATTTTCCTACTGAAGTGCAATTTAACCGAAATTCCGTTTAGCCAACTATACAAATCTCTGAAAATAACAATCATATCCCTTGTTGAATCTAGTTTGGCAGTTGGGAATGCACACATATATTCTGCCATGAACTGTCTATAACCAGGAGTATCGTTGAATTTATCACCATTTTGCTTTTTTAGTGAAAGTAACAAATCTTCTTCAATGTTGACAAGACGATCTAAATTTGTTTGTACGAAGTCCAACAATTCTTTATGATGTTTTTCAACTCCGCAGGATAATTTTGTTAATTTATAAGAAGAATCAATAATAGTATTAAAAACATTACTTTGTTTGAAGAATTGACTTAAGACATCTTTAAAAGAACTCGACTTTAATTTTTTTTCAAGAGGTGTAATATATTTTATGATGTCTTCAAATAAGTTTTCAGGTTTAACAAATGCTTCAAAAGCATTCAATATTGGGACTTTTATGCTGAGCTTTGGAGTATACCTTTTACCTGCCTGCGCAATAGCTTGTTGAATATGTTGTGTATAGTGCTCATCTGTAAGGACAGTTGTATCAAACCAGTATTTTCTGAACCCACCGGATTCATCATGTTTTATTATTAATTCAGATAGTCTTGTTTGTGACCAAAGAATAATTTCTACTGAAAACTCATTCTCTTTATTTACTTTCCATTCATCAAATTTATCGGTTTGAGATTTTCCTCTGTTTCCTCCACTAACTTTTCCTGTTAAATTAAACGGAATACTAATGTAATATTTAATAATTTCTGGATGATTTGTTTTTGCGGTTTTAATAGATTTTGATAATTGTTCGATTTGAGATGTGCCAAGCTTACAATCTTCCCAATACTTTGACTGTAATGCAATTTTATTCCCATTTGAAATATTAAATAATGCTTCTACTCCACCATCACCACCATCACCTCGGAACCTACTATAAACATTATTATCACTATTAAATTCACGAAAGAATATCTGGCAACAAAGTTCTTCAAAGCCTTCTGCGCGACCTTTTGAAATCGGTCTTACTTTATAAAAATCAATTTCCATGATACTATGCCTAACATTTTACATTTTAATTTTATTTCTGATTAGTAATTTAATTCTATTATATGATGCATATCAGTATTTCAATTACCGTTGCTCTTTAGTCTTAAACGGGGCCTGTTTTCTTTTTTTTCTTCGTTGATTTTCAGCCCCCGTTTTTCTTCTGTCTTGGCGGCGACTTTTTATCTGCATAGTTCATTGAAGATATCATTTAGCAGGCAGCAGCTCAGGCAGCTCTATACTGCCCTGCAATTCATCCTGCGAACAAACACTTGTGCTTATCAATGGCGGATCCTTTACTAAAGTTTCCTCCTCACGTTCTTCCTCAATGGATACTTGGACCTTAAATTCTTTTAATGCTCTTGAAAGTAGCGGATAGAGCTCCACACTCCGCTGTCTATTTACTCTTTCTCTAAATTCTTGTTTGAGCCAGTCATTTAAATAACCAGAATTATCGCGATTTATGCCGTAATCCCCATCTCTGGAGACGATAATAATATCAGCATTATTCTCCTTAGCAACATGAACTATCCATTCCCAATTAATCGCATCCCCGATACTAGTATCACTCTTTTTCCTAGGTGGGTAACCTAACAAATGCCTTTTTTTGGCCAATTCCCTTAGGTCATATCTTTGCTCAGATTTTCTATATAGGTCGATGGGTTGTTTCTTCTTAAAAAGTCGTTGCATGACCTGAAAAACCCTATCATTCCTTATTGGGTCCTTGAGGATTGCATCAAACCTTTGCCTAAGCTTTTTGATGCACTTTGTCATTTTTGCAATATCTGTTTCAAGTGCAGTACTTGATTTATCGTCACGCAAAAGAGGTGGTACAGTGAATCCTGATGGCGTTTTAAGTATCTGCATACCATCAAGTATGGCATCTTGTCTGTTCTTCTTGTATTCCATTTCGACTTGGTCCGTCGTAATAAGGCTATCTTTGATAGCCTCGAGATGGGCAAGAAAACCATTTTTCAGATCAGTCCTTATTCGATAAAAATCTAGATAAATACAAGTATCAACGAAAAGGAATTTTGGCATCTTAGTCACCTTTCGTCATCATAGGTTTGATTATATTTGTCTCTTAAAACACGAAATTGTGTAATTGCATTCCTGGCATAAGTAATAGATTTTACCATGAATTCCAAGTAATTTACCTCATTCATTATTTCGACAGGAATTCTGCCGATTTTTTCATTGTCAACAAAAAATCTACTTCGTAAAGGGAGTGTGGGAAGAATTGGATTTTTATCGAGCATGCGAGCATAAGTTGAAAAACTCAACATCACCCAGCCAAATGCACCATATTTAGCCCTTAAATCATGAAATAGTTCTTGGTCAATATCTGACATTTCGTCACACCATCTTGGATAAAGTGGCTCTATGTATGTAAAGAGAGGATGTAATTCTTTTGTTATTTTGGGAACAAAGAAGTGCGCAAACCAGCTCTTCAAGAACAATGATTGGAATGCGTTCCATTCAAGTAGTTTAACATTAGTGTAATTTGCAGCATCAATTGCACCTGATTGAAAATCGCTGGTAGTAATAACATAACCTATATTTATTCCCAAATCAGAAATGACAGTTCTAAAGCCATGGATGACTGACTGCGGAACGTTTGATTTCCAATGTTTGCATTCGCAAGCAATTGAATATTTTCTCCCATTGACTTCTTCTTCAGCGTATACATCAATCTCAACTTTTCCACGCGCAGTCTCCAATGCCTTCTCGACCTCAACAGTAAAGCCACTTTCCAAAAGAATATTCGCTACCTTTTGCTGCAAGTCCTGCCATGATGATGGAAAAACACCTGTAATCATTCCAATACCTATTTCTAATTACAACTGGGGCAAGTCAAATATTAGTTTTGTGTTTTAATTGCCCCTACCATATTTTAGTTCTTCTTCGGCGGCGGTCTTAAGACCATTTATATTGTCTTTCAGTCCCCGCTTTTATAACTTTTCAGTCGCACACTAATAACAGTTTATGTTTTAAGTTCTTTTTCTCTATCTGCAATTATTTTTTTTGCTTCTTTGAGATCAATTTTTGCGTGCGTTCCGTGCTTTTCAAGCAAGTGTAATAAATTAGAACCACTGAGAAGTGTAAGTGGTTTTCCTTTTGCGAAATCATAAGCATCTGGACCATAATCAGCTGTTGATACAAGTATGCCTTTTGTGGCACCTTCATTCATTACTGTACCGTACAAATCTCGAACAGCAGAAACTCCGACTGTATTTGTATACCGCTTTGCCTGAATAACGATTTTTCCTCCTCGAATGGGGTCTGGGTCAAATGCAACAGCATCAACTCCTCCATCACGACTTGCCTGTGTGACTTTTACTTCACCACCAGATGTCTGGAATTCTTTCTCGAAGAGCTCTCGGATTAGATGTTCAAAATCTTCCCAATCCATTGCGGCTAAATTTGTCGAATTATCGAGGCTATCAGCTACCCCATAAGAATCGACAAAGCGTTTATCTGTTTTATCTATTTGCAAAATAGGTTTAATAGGCGTCAGACTACTCAGTTTACTTCCAGAAACCCCTTTCAGGTTCCTGAAACATATTTTAGGTTCAACATTTCTCAAATCAATTTCAAGGAATTCGGCTTTCTTAACCTGCAAACTTATTATACAATTATTCTCCTCTTTACCAGTGCCTTTATTAATAGCCCTTACCCAACCGTTGAAAGAGATACATTCCAAAGCATTGGCAACATCGGCCTCAAAAAGCTCGTGGATAGTTCTAAGTGCAATTTTGTACATTGCTTCATCAAACATCTTTGAAATTTGGGCCTCTGTAAAATAAGCTTCTTTCAATTCATTTTTTGACGCTAAATATTTTACTTCTTTGACCTTAGGCATCATTTCCATATTTGGGAGTTGATATTCTACTATGAGAATCGCATTCTCTGGATTATATTCGATTTCAAAATCCTTTGTGAACGATTCGGGATATTGCGAATTGTTTAGCACCATTTCACAATATTCAATAATTGCTGTTGGGTTCTTCTCAATGTAAGCTTCCTTCATTGCATCAATGTTAGCATTGTAATTAGCCTGTTCTTGTAAAAAGGCATTTTTCTTGTTTTCCCATTCACTTACTTTTCGTTGCCACGAGGAAATTGCTTTATTATAATTTTCATCAATTACTTTGTTGGCATTTTCTATCTCAACTCTCTGGTTTTCCCATGCTGTAATAGTATCAGTGTACATCTTATCATACTCAGCGATTTTCTTGTTTTTTAAACCCTTGAAAATCTTTTCAAAGAAAGTGAACTTTGTAAGAAATATCTCATCAGTCTTTTCGGGCTTTCGTGGGATAGTTTCGTAATTCTGTTTTGCTGGTTTAGGAGGTTTTTTATCGGGAAATGGCTCCTTCCATTTAAGACTCTCCCAATCAATAGTATCATCAATAGAAAGGGTATGAAACAGAAGATTCTCAATCTGTTCAACTGCTTCTTCAGCTGCTTGTGTTTGATTTAATGCCTCTTCTGCGTTTGCTTGTTTTTGGGCAATTTGCTTTCGTTTTGATTCGATTGTATCCCATTTTTCAGCCCACTTGTCAGCTTGAATCTTTACCTTATTTCTGAGCATAGTTAGTTCTGGAGCTGAGATCAGTTTGTGTTCATTTAATCCCTTATGAGACATTTCCTGTGTGTATTTGAGAACACGAGTACCAGCAACGTTATAGTGTTCTTCTGCATCTCCGATATGGAGTAAACTCATATTTAACCTCACTCGTTTTAAAGAGACATTTTTATTTCATATATTTATTTTTGAATGTATTGCTATTTGTCTTTTTTCCTGCACGGGGGCTGTTCTTCTTTTCTTATTTTCCCCGCCGCCGACTAAAATTTATTGTGCTTTACATATTGCAAACAACTCCTACAAAACGAAATTTTGTTCACACAATATTCTATTTTGCCTACATGCCGAAATTCTTTTCGTCATGGGTTTCTCTCTCTGCTCCCCAATCCCTGGATCGCTTCTATGGTAAACTGATAAAATTAAACGGTTAAAATCTTTCGGGTGCTGGCCGGAAATAAAGACAGGTGTTTCCCGGTCTATTCAGTAGAATACATTCCACCAAATACACAAGTCAATAACTAAGGTAAATCGGGTATACTAAGTAACATCATGGGAATGAAGGATCACCCTTCGACAAGGAGCTCAGGGTGAGCGGCAAGGGTGTGCGGTATGGTATAGTGGAATCACCCTTCGACAAGGAGCTCAGGGTGATCGGAGGTGTTGCTTTTTGTGCTTATACTGTGTTTGTCGGAGTAAAAAAATTGCAGCACCCAACGCTGAACGGGAAACGACCAATTGTTTCCCTTCCAACGCTGAACGCTGAACTTCTGACTTCTTAACTTCTTAACTTCTTAACTTCTGAACCTCTGAACCTCTGAACCTCTGAACCCTGAACCTTCTACTCGGGTTCTTTGCTGAACACCGGGCACCTCTTTGTACACTTGCCGCATTTGATACACTTCTCATTATCAACAACCGGTGCACTGAAGCCATTCTGGGAGATCGCTCCCACCGGGCAGATTGCCATGGTGGGACAGCGATGACTCTGAGGACACAATTCTTTTCTTACTATAATCATGACTTTCCCTTTCACTTTTATTCAGTTTACGCTCTCCTCAGCTCCCAGAACATCACGGAACAGACGCTTGAACTCGCCTTTGGGCAAGGCCCCGGCTGACATCTGCGGCTGGCCGTCGATGGGTATAAAAAGTATGCTCGGGATACTGGTTATACCGAAAGCCCCGGCAAGCTCAGGCTCCGACTCGGTGTTTACCTTATAGATATTCACCCGGCCACCATACTCCTCAGAGAGCTGCTCAAGAACCGGGGACACCATCCTGCAGGGCCCGCACCAGTCAGCGTAGAAATCTATCACCGCAGGAACACTCCCCTTATACTTCCACTCAGCTCTCCCGGATCCATCCAGACCGCAGTCACAGATCTTCTCCTTGAAACTTTCCATTGTCAGATGCTCCATAACGCCTCCTCTATTTTAGTTTGTGGTTAACTTTCTTTGTTAATTAATGTATGCAATGGGTGTGCCAATTTTGGGAAATAGCCGGCTGTGAGATAAAATGCAATATAGGCTTAAAAAAACCCTCAATTCAGGCGGGAAATAGAAAAAAGAATATATGGGTAGATTTGCAGTGAAGCCATGTGGTATATTAACTAATGGTTAACATGGTTAACTAAAGGTTAGTGGTTAAGGTTAACAGGGTGAACTGAATGCAACATGAAAAAGAGATTCTGGATCTTATTCCAGGCGGTGTAGTTGTTGTTGATCAGGAAAAACGGATCTCTTATGCCAATGAATGGCTCCTGAGACTGACCGGATTCTCAGACGAGGAGATTAGGGGCAAAGATGTATCGCTGATTTTTCCCGAACTTAAAATCAGCGATACCGGACAGGGCCTAAAACAGGCTGCGGCAGTCGACAAAGCCGAAAACCGTCGTCCGCTTTATGCGGCAATAAGAGAGGTTTATTCAGGAGCAGGCCGGAGCATGGTGTACATGAGTCTGTTATCCAGTCCTGTTCTGGTAAACGTTACAGGCTTACTGGATGCTGGTCCGCAGACCCGGGAAACTTTCTTTGGTATCGTGGGAAGAAGTGCCCGGATGCAGGAGGTTTATAATCTCATTGAGCTGGCGGCTGCAACCGATTCCAATGTTGTTATTCTGGGTGAGAGCGGCACCGGAAAAGAGCTGGTGGCATCGGCGGTTCACGAGGCCTCAAGGCGGGCCGGACAGAATTTTGTGCGTGTAAACTGTGCCGCTCTCTCTGAAACTCTTCTGGAGAGTGAGCTTTTCGGTCATGTTAAAGGCGCCTTTACAGGGGCATACAGGGACCATGCCGGTAAATTTGAGTTTGCCGCAGGGGGTACAATTCTCCTTGATGAAATAGCGGAGATATCGCCCTCGATGCAGGCAAAGCTCCTCCGTGTTCTTCAGGAGAGAGTGGTTGTCAGGGTAGGGGACAACAGGGAGATTCCGGTTGATGTGCGGGTGATCGTCTCGACAAATAAGAACCTTCGCGCGCTTGTTTCCAAAGGTAAATTCAGAGAGGACCTCTTTTACCGTTTGAATGTGTTTCCTGTTCATATTCCCGCCCTGAGGGAACGCAGCACAGATATACCTCTTCTAATAGAGCACTTCATAAGTAAATTCAACAGCCGTACAGGAAAGCAGATCCGGTCCTGCTCTCCCGATGCGTTGCGGTTCATGATGGAATACTGCTGGCCCGGTAATGTGCGGGAGCTTCAGAACACTATCGAGCACGCTTTTGTCGTTTGTCAGAAGGATGAGATCGGGGTTGTGGATCTTCCTCATGAGCTACGGGTCGCGGCTGTCAGGGAGGGGATCTGTGCAGAGAAAAAAGCGGGATTTATTCAGCCGATTTTCTCGCCGGCCGGTATTACAGACAGGAAAAACAACCGTCTGAATATTACCCCTGAGATGCTGGAAGCCGAGCTGTTGAGGCATAACGGGAACAAGGCTGCGACCGCAAGAGCGCTTGGGATCAGTAAGGTCGGGCTGTGGAAGAAGATGAAGAAGATGGGAATGGGGTAGGAGGTAACAGCGAAAGGCACGAAAGAGCGACTGGAATGGAATAAGAGAAGGAAAAGAAATTAAAACGCAGAGGGCGCAGAGGACGCGAAGGTAGGAACGCAAAGTAAGAAAAGAACAGAAAGGGCGCAGAGAATAAAATGCTTTGCATTTTAAAGAAAACCGTTGGTTAGTTTGCAGTTGTCTAAATTCTGTTTATTTAAACGCGAAGCGTTTACCCTTTGCGCTCTTTGCGGCCTCTGCGTTTTAAAATCTTCCTCCTGAATCTTAAGAAAAGAGAACTCATATCTTTTACGCGGTTTCAGGTTTTCATGGTAAACTCTTTTTTGGGAGCAGGATTTAACCGCGAAAAGCACGAAAAATACGAAAGACATGAAATTGGAAGAAAATTGATTTTGTTGTGCTGTCGTTCTAAAAACGTTGGTAATTCATGCTCCATCTGTCGGCGGCATAAATACCGCCTCTGAAGATGTGAACCCCGGTGAACCGGGGTGGGAAAAACGCGGCATCATTGGTTATCCGTTCCCCTAGCCCGGTTCACCGGGCTTTATTTATTCAGAGGCGGCATTTATGCCGCCGACGTGATGAAGAGGCAGTGCCTAAAGCAGTTAGTTATTCAGATGCACCCGTTTATGCCGCCGACCGTTGTAGAATTATGCCTCCGACACATCTCCAAGACTGAACAAATGGTCATTGCATAGTCAATTTAAAAACGGTAAAATATAGCAATGTAACTTCTTGGGGCGAGCCGTGGAATGTTATCACCGGGTTTTCTCCTGCAGGTTGGCAGATTGGCCGTAACGGATTAACATCTGTATTGAAAACGGCTGTAACTAACGGTTCACAGGGATTGCCAAAGGAGCAAATAATTGAAAACCGATAACATCGACAGCTCGGTTAATGAAAAACAGGATGGCCTCAAATATATCTCAGGTGCAACGTTCCGTTGTGCCCTCGATGATGCCTGGACAATGGAATACATAACTGATCCGATTAAGGATATTACCGGTTACTCTCCGGTTGAAATTATTAGTGACCTCAAAAAATCCTATGCCGAGATTATACACCCAGATGACCGGGAAATGGCTTCATCAATGGTTCGTCAGGCAATAGATGAAGGCAAGCCTTACAATATCGAATACAGAATACTTCATAAAAATGGAAATATCCGCTGGGTTAATGAATACGGTAAAGGAATTGTTGATGATAAGGGCAGGGCCTGTATTGATGGTTTAATCATGGATATCACACAGCAGATCCATGGAGGAGAACAGTTAAAGAACAGCACAGCTTTACTGAAAGATAAAACCGAGGAGCTGGAAAGATACTTCAATATGAGCCTTGATCTTCTATGCATTGCCAATACTGACGGCGAGTTCATAAAGACCAATCCTGAATGGCAGAAGCTTCTTGGATACTCTCAGAAAGAGCTGGATGGCAGGCGGTTTCTTGACTTTGTACATCCTGACGACATGGAGGGCACTCTTGAAGCGATATCACAGCTTGATTCTCAAAAAGATGTGCTGAATTTTGTAAATCGTTACCGCAAAAAGGATGGTTCTTACAGTTGGATCGAATGGCGTTCCAAACCATTCGGGGAAACGATTTTCGCTGCGGCTCGCGACATAACTCGTCGTAAAAGAGCACAGCAATACCTTGAGCTTTCCGTAAAAGTGCTCGGGATACTTAACGAATCAGAAGATCTGAAGATTTCCATGAAGCAAATCTTTGCCTCTATCAAGGATGCAACAGGGTGCGATGCAATAGGGCTGCGTCTGCAGAGCGGTGATGATTACCCCTATTTTCTTCAGGACGGTTTTGATGAGGACTTTGTAAGTGCGGAAAATTCATTGCTTACCGGATGTGCCGCCAACGACATCTGCCGGAGTGAAAACGGTAAACCTGATCTTGACTGTATCTGCGGGATGGTGATTTCAGGCAGAGCCAACTCCGAAAATCCCATGTTTACATCTAACTGCAGTTTCTGGACAAACGACAGTAATTCCCTTCTTGAATCACATAACCCGATGGTGCATCGTCCGCGAAACCGCTACATGCACGAGGGGTTTTTATCCCTGGCCTATATACCTGTTCATGCAAAAAGCCGGATTTTCGGTATGCTGCAGATTAACAGCCGCAATAAAAACTTTTTCAATCTGGACATCATTTATGCTCTGGAAGGGATAGCCATGCATATCGGTCAGGCAATTCTGCGTCATGAAGCTGAAGAGCAGATACGCCATATGGCTACCCACGACAGTCTGACTGACCTTCCAAGCCTGCGTCTGGCCGAGGATCGTCTGAATATGGCGATGAGAATCGCGAGGAGAACAAAAACCCAGGCAGCTGTGATGTTTATAGATCTGGACGGATTTAAAACTGTAAACGACACTCTCGGGCATGATGCAGGTGATGATGTTCTGATCGAAACTGCCAGACGCCTTCGGTCAACTATTCGCGAAACTGATACAGTGGTGCGTATAGGAGGAGATGAATTTCTGGTTATTCTTCCGGGTTTGCAGTCGTCAAAAGATGTTGAAGATATTGCAAGAAAGTTAATTGCGGCAGTTTCAAAGCCTGTTGAGTTAAAAGAAACTGCTGCCAGAATCGGGGCAAGCATTGGAATTGCACTCTATCCTGAACATGCAAATGATTCCGACAGCTTGATTAAACTGGCTGACAGTGCCATGTATAAAGTAAAATCATCCGGAAAAAACGGATTCGGGTTTACACCCGAAGGAAAATGACAGCCACGACTGGCGAAAGCGATATTCGAACAATATTAATGTGGATCACCCTTCGACTGGGAGCTCAGGGTGAGCGGGACGGCGTCTCTTATTCTTACTGACAAACAGCAACACCGCTCACACTGAGTTTATCGAAGTGTGAGGTTTGTGAGTTCTTCACCTTTCAATAGCTCAGGATGAGCGGATGTTGTTTATACCCAGTTTTCCAGCTTCAGATCTGCAACTCTGGAGAATTCTTTTATGTTGTTTGTAACAAGGGTAGCATCAAGAGATATCGCATGAGCCGCGATCAGCATGTCCATTCCACCGATCGGATTTCCCTTTTTCTCAAGCTGATACCTTATTCTTCCGTAATGCTTAGAAGCAAACGAATCAAAAGGCGGAATTTCAAAAGGCGCCATAAATCCTGCGAGTGCAATTTTGTTAGCCTGAGGGTTTGAACTCTTTTGTATGCCATACTCAAGTTCTGCTGCTGTAATTATTGAGATCATCACATCGGATATGTTTTGGGTTCGTAATCTATCAATTACCTGCATCGGGCGCTTTTTAATGATGTATATGCATATGTTAGTATCAAGCATAAACTTCATTAGATCTTTTCCCTCTTCTGTTGTTTTGGTTCCTTTCTCTCGTCCATGAAATCTTCAGTAAACCTCTCAAGACTATCCACCAGTGGGGCCCATGGATCATTTTTGGGGAAGAGCATGACAATATTGTCGAATTTTTTAATATAAACCTCTTCCCCTTTAAATCTGTACTCTTTAGGCAAACGTACGGCCTGGCTACGACCATTTGAAAAAATTTTGGCGGTTTTCAAAATTGTCCTCCAATTGGTATATACCATGATATATACATTACGAATCTGTGAAACACAAAATTTTCGCCCTGCATGATAATCCACCAGGCTGTGAAATATAAATTATTTAAAAAAACCGGACTGTTTTGATCCAAATCCCTTCTTTTGCGGCAGTGATATATCGGGAGCAGATAACCTTAACTGTTCTGCGGGGGGGGGCATCAGCCTGCACACAGCCTTCAACCACTCCCATTTTTCCGGCTGGGGTGAAAGAAGTACCGCAAGGGACCGCTCCTTGGTTTCGTATGTATCTCCCATAAATGCGGTCTGCTCTGGAGGCTTTCCCCGTTCATACTGTGTGTCAAGTATGACTGTCCAAGGTCCGTTTGTAAATTCCTTCGGAAGAAAAAACTTTACAGGACTCCAGAAAGCATTAAGAAGTACAACCAGCGTATCATCTTTAATCCTGTTTCCTCTGTCATCTTTCTCATCATTGGCATCCCCTGCCAGAAGCATCCCGATACAACGGGTATTCTGATTTTTCCAGTTCGCTTCCTTAAACTCGTTTCCGTCCGGAAGAAACCAGGAGACATCTTTTTTCCCGGGCGACATGATATTCCGCCCGTGAAGAAAGTTGCTCCGCTGAAGCATGGGGTGCTCTTTCCAGATCGAGGTCAGGTAACGGGTGAATGTGAGAAAATTTATCGCGTTTTCATCATGGTTCCAATTTACCCATGAGATTGTGTTGTCCTGGCAGTAGGTGTTGTTGTTACCATTCTTTGTCCGCAGAATCTCATCTCCATTGAGAATCATCGGGACCCCCTGAGAGAAAATCAGGGTGGCCATGAAATTGCGCCTCTGCTTATTGCGAAGTTTAATAAGATTCTGGTCTCCTGAAGGCCCCTCGACACCGCCGTTCCAGCTCAGGTTGTCATTTGAACCATCTTTGTTGTTTTCTCCGTTTGCCTCATTGTGCTTGGATTCATAGGAGGTAAGATCATGCAGTGTAAATCCGTCGTGAGCTGTCACAAAGTTTACGCTTGCATAAGGCTTGCGGCCGCCTCGTTCGTAAAGATCACTGCTTCCTGTGAGCCGGTAAGCCAGATCTCCTGCCTGTCCAGGATCCCCTCTCCAGAACCTTCGCACAGTATCTCTGAATTTTCCGTTCCACTCAGCCCATAGGATGGGAAAATTACCGACCTGATATCCCCCGGGACCTACATCCCAGGGCTCCGCGATAAGCTTTACCTGAGATACAACCGGGTCCTGGTGAATTATATCGAAAAACGCGGCGAGCCGGTCAACATCGTAAAATTCACGGGCCAGCGTTGAGGCCAGATCAAACCGGAAACCATCCACATGCATCTCAAGAACCCAGTACCTGAGACTGTCCATTAAAAGCTGCAGATAGCGCGGCCCTGCCATGTTTGGGGTATTTCCCGTCCCGGAATAATCCATATAGTAGCGCTTGTTTCCCTTGACAAGCTTGTAATAATTGGCATTGTCTATTCCTCTAAACGAAAGAGTCGGGCCCAGGTGGTTTCCTTCTGCAGTGTGGTTGTAGACTACATCGAGGATCACCTCTATTCCCTCCCGGTGAAGGGTTTTAACCATAGTCTTGAACTCTTCTACCTGCTGCCCATGGATTCCTGCACTGCAGTACCCTGAATAGGGGGCAAGAAATCCTATTGTGCTATACCCCCAGTAGTTTTTAAGCCCCCTTTTAACCAGAAAATGATCATGAACAAAATGTTGTACAGGCATCAGCTCTATGGCAGTGATATTAAGTTTCTTAAAGTACTCTATCATCTCCTCACTTCCGATGGCGGCGTAAGTTCCCCTGTACTCTTGTGGTACTTTTTCATTGAGGATAGTCAATCCCTTGACATGCGCTTCGTAGATGAGGCTCTTGTTAAGAGGGATTTTAGGGTGGGTGTCGTTACCCCAGGCAAAACAGGTATTTACCACCACAGATTTAGGTATAAAAGGGGCGCTGTCCCGGCCATCGAAACTCAGGTCCTCTGATGGATCACCGGTTTTATATCCATAAACAGCATCATTCCAGATTATATCTCCGGCTATCGCTTTGGCGTAAGGGTCAATCAGCAGTTTATTGTGGTTAAACCGATACCCGTTTTTGGGATCGTAGGGACCGTGAACCCGGTATCCATAAAGCTGTCCCGGACGGGCGTCGGGAAGGTATAAATGAAACACCTGATCGGTGTTGTCCACCATTTTTACAGAACCGCTTTCATTTCCATCAGAATCGAAAAGTATCAGTTCTACCGAAGTTGCGAACTCTGAGAAAATGGCAAAATTAACCCCCGTTCCATCCCAGGTCGCCCCGAGAGGATAGGAGTATCCGGGCCAGACTTTCATATATGCTCCAGAAAAGTTAAAAAGGGATTACTGCCCCGCAATAGAATAGTTCAATCGGTATGCCAGATATCGGAATAGATTTTGGTTTTAGAGTTTTTGGAAGGGGCGTTCTTCATATTCGTCAGTTTTAAGGTTAATGATAACCCCTCTTGCGCTCCAGCCCGTCGAAGACGCCGGTCTTTCGCTATCACCCCTTGTTGTCCACCGGTTGTGGAGGCCGGTATGGTTTTCACATTTGCAAACGTCATTGCGGCCGCAGGGGCGAACTGTAGGTAGGTTAAAATTTATTGTAGTTTTTAAGATAAAGACGCTTAATATAATGATATTGCCGTTTGTTGGTTTTA
>JAAYYB010000363.1 GCA_012515615.1 Fibrobacter sp. | reverse complement strand
GTCTAAACCATTATCCTCCTGAACTATAACGGAGGAAAACCTTTGTTCAAAGAGGTGTCCTTTGCGTTTATTGTACCGATTGAATTTTTTGGCGTAGACGGAGTTAAGCCGCTGCATGAATTTGGAAATAGAGACATCGCTGGATTTTACCATCATATGAAAGTGATCATCCATGATGGACCAGGCTAGGCATTGGAAAGAGTAGCATTTGAGAGAAATAGATAGCTCTTTAAGGAAGAAGGTCTTAAGGGTATTATCGGGGAAGATTTTCTGATCACAGATGCTTTTTGATGTTACCTGGTAGAAAGCGAAAGGAACGACCATTCTGGGTTGGGTGCACATGATTGATCCTTTGTTGTTTTGTTAAAGAGGATACCGGATGGAAAAGGACTTGCAAAAATCGTGACAAAAAACCGGAGGCGAGTAGAAACCTTGATAACACCCTGAATTTCACACCCCAGAGATGAATTAGGGACGTGGAGTTGAGGCACTATGTCACCTCAGAGATGATTTTGGGAATTTTGCGTTGTCACTTTTTCATCCCTGAGGTGAAACAGGGACCTTGAGTCTTGGCACTAAGTCATCTCTGGGGAAGATACTCCGGAGCTTCTTCATCCGAAGGTAATTATCAGAATTTAACAAATTAAGTCACTAAATCATCTCTGGGACACCTCAATGTCACCTCAAGGATGAAACCTTCCTCTTCCCGAATCTATTTTTATAACCATGAACAAACCTCTCCCCGATCAAACCAACGACCTGGATCCGTCCGCACAGCAGAATCTAGACAAACTCTCCCAGGGGGCCATACTGCTTGCCAGAGATATTCTCCAGGACCCAAACTTCGAATCCTGCGCCGTCCTTATCTGCCTCTACAGCAAAGAGGGATCATACGGCCTGGTACTGAACCGCCCATCCCATATGCCTCTTTCGGAGATCTTTGACGGCTTCAATGGCCTTGATCTGAAAAGAGAGATCTTTATCGGTGGCCCGGTTCAGCAGGAACAACTTCAGATTGTTCAGGTTACCGATGAACCGATGGAGGGGGCTTTTACTGTCAAACCGAGAGTTCATATGGGTGGCAAATGGGAAAGCATAATACAGATGGTTGAGACTGACCCCCTGACAACCCGACTTTTTCTAGGGTACTCAGGTTGGGGGCCGGGGCAGCTTGAAGAGGAGATCAGGGTTGGAGCCTGGGATGTCTATAAGGTCGATCTGGAAAAACTCCTTCTTGATGCACCCAGGCTTCTCTCTGAACCGGATAAGATAGCCTCTTTTCTTGAATCTCTGAGCTCTTAAAGCTTTAAACTTGCCATCATCTCTTTCAGCTCCTCCTCACTGCGCTGCTGCCTTGCTCTGAGAATGGTAAATGCCTTATCCACCTTGTCTTTTGTGTAAACTGGAAGCATGGGAAAAATCTTTGTTTTGTAAAGATCTATCATTCTGTCACGGAACTCTTCATCCTGATAAAGCCTGAGTCTTATACGTAGTTCTCCTGAGAGACGGTTTTCCAGACCGCACTCTCTGCTCAGAAGAGCGTCGAGATTGGAAATTTTGTCGGCAATAGTGAGTATAAGCTCTATAGCTTCTTGCCCCTTCTCATCAAGACTCATTACGGCAGGAAGCCTCAGGGTCTTTTTACAGCGCCCAAGCATTATCTCCAGAGCTTCTGAGTCCTCTTTGGCCGGATTAAGAAAATATTCAATCCCTTTGCCACTCTCTGAGGCTTTAGCGTGCATATATGTCAAGAGCCGGGCGTCGTTCTCATTTAATAGGTTATCAGCACAAATCGCATGGATCTTAAGGGCATCTTCGAAATAGGCGTTAAAGTTGTCCTGGTTCTCCATAATCTCCTCCAATCTCTTTTCTCTTAAAAAGCAGAAGCCCGGAGGCAGAAGTCAGAAGAATGGTATCCAACTGCTGGCTTATGGCTTCTTATTTACCTGAATTCTCTGCAAATTTTGCGCCGTCTTGTATTTTGACTCTGGAAGGTGGTATGAAAAGCCGGGCTATAATCTCATTCTTTGGTTCTCTTAACGATTTTTTCCCGCAAAACCGGAAAAATTCTCCTCAGAGTGTAGCTTTTGAGGATGGGTGCGGCGTGAAGGACTTGATCGAGTCGCTTGGAGTCCCGCACACCGGGATAGATGTGCTGATTGTGAACGGGACTTCTGTGGATTTTGGCTTCAGGCTAAATGGCCAAAGCTGTATCGAGGTCTACCCCTGTTTTTCTGTACCTCAGAAAGACACTCTATTACACCTTCAGCCTCCGGTCCCTGAGAATCCATCGTTTATTCTCGATGTACATCTGGGAAAACTCACTCACCTTCTGCGCATGATGGGGTTTGATTCGCTTTACAGAAATAACTTCGGCGATAAAGAAATAGTTGAAATCGCTCATGATCAGAATCGAATCATACTTACACGTGATAAAGGGATCCTCAAGTACCGGCTCGTTTCCTCAGGCTATTGGGTCAGGTCAACCGATACCGGTATTCAGATAAAGGAAGTGACCGCCAGATTCAGGCTCTGCAGCAGGAAAAAGCCGTTTACAATCTGCATGGAATGCAATGGAAAACTGAAACCTGTTCAAAAACAGGAAATAGAAAGTCTACTGGAAGAAAATACGGTAAAGTATTTTACAAAATTCGCAAAATGCTGTAATTGCGGAAAAATATACTGGGAAGGCAGTCATTACCTGAAGTTGAGAGACAGAATAGAGAATATCTGCGCGGGGGAAAGATGAACTCAAATAAATCCGGGAAACTCAATAAAGTAGAGGGCTGCAGCGGCTGTGATGCACACTGCTGCCGTCATGTGGCTCTTGCAATCGATAAACCATCCTGTAAACGGGACTACGACCAGCTCCGCTGGTATCTGCTTCACAAAAATATATGGATCTCAATTGACCATGAGGGAGACTGGCTGCTTGAGTTCCGTACTGACTGCATAAACATTGAAGAGAATCACTGCGGCGATTATCCAAATCGTCCCAGAATCTGCCGGGAATACCCGTCTGCGGATCAAATCTGTGAACGGCGGACAGAATTGAAGTCCTACACACATCTTTTTACAAATGTAAGAGAGCTGGAAGATTACCTCGATGATAAGGGTATAGACTGGCGCTGGAAATCGGCAGAGTCAGGCCGGCTGCTCAATTGATGCTGCTCTGAAACAGGCACAGTAGTGATTCCCTCCAACCGGGCCAAGTGCTGGCGTCTCATAGGCACATCTTTCATATGAAATGGGGCATCGGTGCCTGAAAAAGCAGCCCCCTGATGAAATGTCAGGTGATAAACGCTCCGGAACAGAATGCCCGGGAAGAATTTTTCTTGATGGGTCAGGAACAGGGATGGCATCCAGAAGCATCTTTGTGTACGGGTGAGAAGGTTTGTTAAAGAGATCCTCTGTTGCCCCTGTCTCAACTATTACGCCCTTGAACATGACAGCTGTTCTGTGAGACATGTATTTAACAATCGATAAATCGTGGGAAATAAAAAGCATGGTAAGAGTCATCTTTGCCCGCAGCTGCCGCAGAAGAGAGAGAATCTGGGCTGACACAGAAACGTCAAGTGACGACACAGGCTCATCGGCGATAACAAGTGATGGCCCGGCAGCAAGGGCCCGCGCAATAGCTATCCTCTGGCGCTGTCCGCCCGAGAACTCATGTGGAAACTTGCGGATTACCGAAGGATCGAGCCCGACCTGTCTCATAAGTTCCGAAGATTCATCGATGCAGCGTTTTGCCGGAATTCCTTTGCAATAAATAAGAGCCTCGGAAAGAGTGTCCAGCACAGACATCCGGGGATCAAGTGATGAAAACGGGCTCTGAAAAATCATCTGGATCTGCCTGCGTACTTTTCTTAACTCTGAGCCCCCCGTCTGAAGAAGGTCTCTGCCGTTAAAATGTATACGCCCGCTCTCTGCTCTCTGAAGCAGGCTTACAGCTCTTCCAAGTGTTGTTTTTCCGCACCCTGACTCACCCACAAGCCCCAGTGTTTCACCTTCGTAAATCTCAAAGGAGACATCATTGACAGCTTTCATTCGTGTCCGGCTATCCCGTGCCGGGAAAGAAACTGTCAGGTTCTCAACCTGCAGAAGCGGTTTGCGGTTCAAAGGCTTATCTCTCCTTTCAGAACACGTCTGCAGGAGGTAAAGTGAGATACTCCCACAAGACCGGCGGCAGCGTCCTCTTCTGTGCATTCTCCCTGAGCATAAGTGCACCGGGGGGCAAACGGACATCCCTTGATCTCTTTTGTAAGGTCCGGGGGTTTTCCCTCTATACTGTAAAGCTCTCCTGAATTGACGTGCAGTGATGGAACGCTGCGGATAAGAGCTTTTGTGTAAGGGTGAGCTGTGTGGAGGAAAAGATCATCGCCGGATGCAGACTCCAGGATCTGTCCGGCATACATCACAAGGACCCTGTCACAGAACCCGGCTACTATTCCCAGATTGTGGGTGATAAAGATTACCGACATCGAAAGCTGCCGCTGCAGGCTCTTTAACAACTGAAGAATCTGCATCTGTATAGTGACATCAAGAGCCGTTGTAGGCTCATCGGCTATAAGGATCTCCGGATGGGTGATAAGAGCCATGGCGATCATTGCCCGCTGAAGCATCCCTCCGGAAAACTCGTGAGGATAACACCTGCAGCGCCTGGCAGGATCGGGAATTCCAGTCTCCTCAAGGATCGAAAGCACCTTGTCCATTGCTGTTCGGCGTGAGAGACGCCTGTGGTAAAGAAGCGGCTCAATAAGCTGGTCGCAAATCCGCAGGTATGGATTGAATGCGGCCTGAGGATCCTGAAAAACCATGCTTATGCGGTTACCTCTGATATTTCTTATATCTTTACTGCTGCAGGATACAAGGTCCTGAAGGCCAAAAAGGGCCGATCCACTGATATCAGCCGGTGGCCTGGGAAGAAGCTGCATTATTGAGTGGCACAGTACAGTTTTCCCTGACCCTGATTCTCCCACAATCCCCAGAGTTTCCCCTTTTTGCAACCCGAATGAAACGTCGTTTACCGCCCTGAGAGTGGTCCCTCTGAGTTTAAATGTGGTGCTTATATTTCTGACGTCTAGGATCACCATTACTCCTTCGATGAGCGCGGATCAAATGCGTCCCGCAGTCCGTCACCAACAAAGTTAAGGGAGAAAAGAGTAATAGAGAGAACTGTACCGGGAAAGATTAAAAGCCATGGGTACTCCTCCATCGCCTCCGCTCCTTCACGGATCAGAATGCCCCATGAGCTTGCAGGGGGCTGAACCCCAAGCCCCAGAAAGCTGAGGAACGCCTCAAGAAGCATCACTGCAGGGACCGTCAGAGTGGCATAAACAATTACCGGACCGGCGATGTTTGGAAGAACATGGCGGATGATAATCCTTGTATTGGAGAGGCCCAGCCCTTTTGCTGCGTCTATGAATTCCCGGCTTTTAAGCGACATCACTTGCCCCCGCACTATTCTGGCCATAGTCAGCCATTCCACCGCTCCGATGGCGGCAAAAAGAAGCAGAAGGCTTCTTTCAAAAAAGACCATCAGGATAATCACAAAAATCGTGAAGGGAAATGCGTATGCCATGTCAACTATGCGCATCATTACCGCATCGGTACGGCCTCCTGCCCACCCGGCAACTGCGCCCCACGACACACCAATGAGCACTGATACTAAAGTAGCACATAATCCCACTGCAAATGAGATCTGTCCTCCGTAAAGTATGCGGCTGAAAAGATCCCTTCCCAGAATATCGGTCCCAAGAAGATGGCCGGGACCTGGCGCCGAAGCACCTAAAGAGAGATTCTGCACATCAACGGACCAGGGAGCTACTAACGGTGCCAGAATGCACAGGATAACCAGAACAGAAAGAATGATGAGCCCTGCCATGGCAAGCCTGTTAGCGGTGAATCTGCGGGTTGCATCTTTCCAGAGAGAATTACCGGCGATGTTATCGGGCTCAGGCTTTTTCATTCAGTTTACTCCTGAGTCGCGGGTCGAGAAGAGCCTGAGTGATATCTACCAATGTATTAAAGAAGATTATTACTATAGCATAAAAGATTACTGTCCCCATTATCATGGTGTAATCCCGGTTGAATGCAGCGGTAACAAAGAATCTCCCCAGGCCTGGAATAGAGAAAATTGTTTCCACGACAAACGATCCTGTTATAAGTCCAGCTGCGGCTGGCCCCAGAAATGAGACTACCGGAAGGAGCGCGCCGCGTAAAGCGTGTTTTATCATTACTGTGCTCTCCGGGATACCCTTGGCCCTGGCGGTGCGTATATAATCCTGAACCATGGTCTCAAGCAGGCCGCCTCTGGTCAGTCGTGCTATGTAGGCTACGTAAACCATGCCCAGGGAGAGTGATGGAAGGATACGGTCTGAAGCGCTGCTCCATCCGGATACATTGACAAGCCCCAGCTTGAGGCCAAACAAAAGCACTAAGAGCGGTCCCAGGACAAATGATGGTATGCAGATACCGCTTGTGCTCAGAATCGTTGACAGATAATCCCTCGCGCCCCCTGGTTTGGATGCGGCGAGGAGGCCGGCGCCAATACCGGCCAGAATGGCAAAAAGAAGAGCGTAAACGCCAAGTTCCAGAGAAACAGGGAATGCCTCTGCTATAAGTTCAGTCACGTTTCTTCCTGGATACTTGAATGAAGGCCCAAGATCACCTCTTACCACATTTTTAAGATAATCTGTGTACTGAACCAGAATCGGCTTATCAAGACCATAATGTGTATTGAGCTGCTTTAACACCTCCGGCGAGATGCTCTTCTCCGATGCAAACGGACCTCCGGGCGCAAGCCGGATCAGAAAAAATGCGACTGTCACTATCAGAAACAGCGAGGGTACAGTCTGGAAAAAGAGACGTCGAGTGATAAATGTGATCATCTCATTCCAGACTGATAAATTTATAGTTATGAATGTTAAGCAGGTTCGGTTCCCAACCCTTTACGGACGGATGAAGAAGGTAGACGTTTGTATAAAAATAAACGGGAATTACCGGCAGTTCCGAAAGAAGGATGCTTTCCGCTTTTCTGAAATGGCCGAACCGGATCTCTTTATTGTTTGTAATTGATGCAAGCTCGATAAGGCTGTCATAGGCGCTGTTTGACCATCCTGTGCGGTTGTTGCCGCCACCTGTTACCCACATGTCAAGAAATGAGTTGGGGTCATCGTAATCACTTATCCATCCCATACGCGCTATGTCGTAATTTTTTTCCTGTGTAGATGAAAGGTAAACTTTCCACTCCTGGTTGAGCAGAACGACATCTATGCCCAGGTATTTTTTCCACATCTGCTGCACTGCCTGGGCAATCAAGTGGTGGGATTCAGATGTATTATACAGAAGAGTCACAGATGGAAAGGGGTTTGATGGTCCGTAGCCGGCTTCAGCGAGCAACCTGCGCGCCTCTGTGGTATCGAAGCGTACTGTCGGCTCAAAACTGTACCCACCGGCATTGGGCGGAGTAAAACAGACCGCAGGAATCTGCCCCCCTTTGAGAAGATTATCTGTCAGGGACTTTCTGTCTATGGCAAGGGAAAGCGCACGTCTGACATTTACATTATCGAGCGGCTTCTTATTGACATTTACAAGATAGTAATATGTGCCCAGGTAGGGATCTATTCGAAGGACCTCAGGACGGTTCTCCCTGTACCAGGCAATTTTCTGGGGAGGAAGGTTCGCTGTAATATGAAGCTGTCCGGTACGGAACGCCCTCTCCTCAGTCATGTTGTTTTCAAGAGGAAAGAAGTGAATCTTACTGAGTTTTATCTCGGAACTGTCCCAGTAAAAAGGATTCTTTTCGACTGAGATGATTCGGTTGACTTCCCAATCAGTCAATTTGAAGGGGCCGTTTCCGATCAGGTTCCCCGGACGGGTCCAGGCACTTCCCCGGGTGTCGATTTTACCGTGCTTGAGGATTGTGGCCGGATGAACAGGAAACCAGGAGTGGTGGGCGACCAATGAGAGAAAGTATGGGACCGGCTTTCCAAGATTTATCACCAGTGTAGTGTCATCAGGTGCAGAAACTCCTACCCGGGAAAAATCGGAAATTTCCGATGTGTTAAATTCTCTGGCATTCTTTATTCCATAAAGCATGTAGGCGTATTCGGCTCCCAGGGCAGGGGAGAGAATTCTCTGAAATGAAAAGAGAAAATCAGAGGCTTTCACAGGATCGCCGTTTGACCAGCGGGCACTGCTTCTTAGATGAAAGGTGTAGATAAGACCATCCGAAGTAATATCCCAGCTCCGGGCAGCTCCCGGCAGCGGCTCTAAAGTCCTGGGGTCAAGAATTACCAGTCCCTCAAAGAGTGCCTCCAGGATATGAAACTCAGGTACCCCGGTGACAATCTGGGGATCAAGGTCCTGGGGTTCTGTCTGGTTTCCGAAATGGAGAGTACCTGTTTTAATACCGCTGTCAACCGGTGATGTTCTGCTTGTGCAGTTTATATGAAAAGAGATAAGAAAAAAACAGAGTACCGGAAGAAGAAAAAAACGGCTTGCATAATTCATCGAAAAATCCCCTTAAATCCGGGTACCCGTAGTGTTTTGTGAATACTGAAAATTACATCATGCGCCTTGAAAAGAAGGTACTGCGGGGAAATAGGTTCACACAGGAACACGGAGCTCCCAGAGGAGAATGGACTCCCATAATATTATTTCCTGAATTTGTAATATTATTGTGCTTCCGACCATCTTTATGCTGTTTGGAATTGATCTGGAATTTGCGCAAGGAGATTTACATTTTCGGCTGACAGGAATAAGTTGTAAAACTGATATAGTAGTTCTAAGGGTTTTCCGTTGAAAGGGATTAGAAGACCTTTGGTGTCAAAGGGCTTTCTGTGGCACCATCCACCACTTACGATTGTGCTCGCCCCATCTGGCCAGACCAGTAACTGTAAGGCTGAATCTTAACTGCCTGTCTCTTACACCGGTTGATCCGGTTTTCTCCTTGTTAAAGTGCTTAAGGAAATCTCCCATGAACCCTTCAGGGGCTACTATGTACGACAAATCACAGCGCAGATGATCAAATATGTTGATTCCAAAACCCTGGGTGTATTCGTATCTCTCCCCGATATAATCGAAAAGTAAACCGCTTCTGAAGAAGGCTGTATTCATGATACCAATTTCCAGCCCGGCATGTATGTTTATTTCCTGCAGTTCGTAGGAGAGAGAACTGTCTCCCCATTCTGTAAACATGGCTTTCCAGAATGGGTCCGGTTTACGATTGCTGTGGCTCACTACCAGTTCCTTGTCAAACCTTAATTCTCCTGCTATATCCAGAAGTCTTATTCCATTGGTAATAAACTGCTTTTTATAGCCCAGAGCCAGATTGACAGTCAAGGGTAATGGATCCAATATATCCGGGTCAACATAATAAACATCGCGCCCCATGTTTATCAGAGTCGCTCCTATTCTCAGGCCCAGAGGGGTGAGCCAGAGATATCCCAGATCAAAACAGAGTCCTGATGCTGTACCCTCTCCATGTGGTCCGTACCCGGGGGCAAGAGCAGAATAATAATATTTGGCTGTTATCCCGAAATTGTGGGTCGTGTCTCCCAGCTCCCGGAAATTACTTCCCCACCCCAGGGCAACTACACCTTCCCAGCTCTGAGCTATTCCAATTGTTCTGCCCAAAGCGTCACTGATCCAGTTTTCACCCATGTTGATAAAATTCGCGAATATGCCGAAGCCTCCGATATTCGGGTTTGGGGGCTGGTAGTAACCGTAGAGGGAAAGATGCCAGAGATCTGGAATTCCAAGTAGTGGAAGGAGACGCTCAAAAGAATGTCCGGCTGAACCTCCCTGCCACCTGCTATTCTGAACTCCCAGCCCGGCAGGATTATAGTATAACGCCGATTCATCATCTGCCAGCGCAGTACCGGTCTCTCCCATGCCGCATGAACGGGCACCGAATGGAAAAATCAGGGTGATAACCGCCGACTCACCTACGCCGGCTTCAGTTGAGACTGCAAGCATGTACAACAGAAGCGGGATAAGCTTTTTCAATTGTTTAATATCCAGGTTGTATGTTTAATTGATAAAAATATAAAAGAAAACAGTAGATGCTTGTGAATGTTTCTGTAAATCAGCATACTAGTGTAACATTTTTAAGTGTTCTGAAAGTTTGCGACTGTAGGTCAGTGGGGTTCTTTTTGCGTGATGCACTCTCTGGCAATTCCCAACATGTCAGATCGTATATTTAGCTGCTTTAAAATAGACAGTTTAAAACTGTATCTTTCAATTTCCTCATATTGAGTTCACAGAAAGCTTCTATGGATTACAATCTCTGGTACCAGAACAACTACCACCTTCTTTCCGGCCACGGCCTATGGCTGCGCGGAGGAGAGATAAATACTCTTGAACCGCAACAGTTTGAGCAAAGAAGGCACAGTATTCTTATAACGCGGCTCTCGACCTGGCGCGATACTCTTGAGTCCTTCACTCATAAGCTTCTTTACCAGTCAGCAGTAAAAGATCCCGATTTCTACGCTGATATGGCCTTTCTTCCTCCACCCTCCGATACTTCCGTGTTTGACAGAGACCAAATTCCCTGGCTTCTGGGAACTTCTTCAAAGGCACCGGCATCCTCTTTCAGCATGCTTGCCATTTCCCTCTCTATTGTTCAGGAACTGGTGAACCTTCCATTGGTACTGCGAAAAAGCGGTATTCCTATGAGTAAAAAAGAACGCCTGGAACGTCCTGATATTCCCCTTGTCATACTGGGAGGGGCAAGTGCCCTTTACACATCATCGCTTCTTAGTGATGACCCTCTGGTGGATGGAATATTTGCCGGAGAAGAAATTGACAATATCGAAAAGCTGTTCCATTGCCTCAAAACGGGAAGATCGAAAAAAGAGACTCTTGAGCATATGGAAACAGTCGGGGGCTTCTTTCAGCCGGAAAACAGAGAGAGAATTACCACGAAAGTTTCCGCACCGCTATTGAAAGAAAACCTTTTCCTCAGTAACGCCTCTATTTCGAACGGAGAGGAACAGGCCGGTAAAGGAAATCTGCAGATAAGTGAGGGATGCCCCTCTTTCTGCAGTTTCTGTGCTGAGAGCTTTTCCCGCAAGCCCTACCGTGAGTTTACGGTTGATACACTCGTCAGGGCCGCATCAGAGATGAAAAAGAATATGGGGCTGCACAGTGTCGAGCTTTACAGCTTTAATTTCAATATGCATTCAGATTTCCCGGAGCTGCTGGCGCAGATGTGCAGGTTATTCGAAAATGTAAAACTGAAGAGCCAGAGATTTGACCTTATCGCCGATAACCCTGAGATTCTGCCTCTCATTCATGCGGCAGGTAAATCAAGTATCACCTGCGGGCTGGAGGGAATCTCCGGAAGGCTGCGCAGGTATCTTCATAAGAGCCTCGATAACTACAGGCTCCGCTCAAGCTTGAGTCTGCTTCTGCGAGCTCCAATACGGGAACTGAAAATTTTCCTGATTGCCACCGGGCTTGAAAATGAGGAGGATTTTTCAGAGTATAAAGATCTGCTGACTTTTATCTGTGAATCCATGTCAAGCGCAGGCCGCCATCCAAGGGTGATTTTCTCCATGACGCCGCTTGTGCGTTTTCCTTTCACTCCCCTGGAAAAAGAACCTGGGTGTGATCCATCAGTTTACAGAGAAGTAATGCTTCAGGTGGAACGGATCTCCAGGTCCAGAGGTTTTGAGTTCCGCTCCTCTGCATCCATCGATGACTACGCACTTTCACAGCTTCTCACCAGGGCACCTGGGTCCGCTGTAATTGAGGCCATCGATGAGGCGGCACAGGAATGCGGGTTTATCTACTATGAGGAGGTCCCGGCCCAATTTATTGAAATTGTCAAAAAAAAGCTGCGAGTCCGCGGACTTGATTTCATGAAAGTCATTTCCGGGGCCGAATGGACAGATAAGAGCAGATCGCCTGTAGCGATAAATGTGACTCCTGAATTCATGGAGGAGGCTTCGGGGCTTCTCTCCCGTTTTGAGGACAGAGGGTACTGTCTGGGGAGAACGGATGAAAAAGGAGTGTGCAGGGGGTGCGGGGCCTGCAAAGAAGAGATGACAAGAGATAAAATAGTTTCACTGAGGAAAGAGACAAAATATTCGGTGCAGAGCCTCAAAGATATGATCTCAAAGAGCAGGGCACAAAACCGCTTCTTTCCATTCAAGATTTCCATAGACCGCTCCAGAAGAGGCGTTCCAAAGGAAACCATGGGATCTGTACTGGCCAGAGCGCTTATGCTCTGTGATGAGAGACTGGTGGAAGGGTTCAGGGGATTCCGTGGTTCGCTGACCTCAGGGAGACTTGGGACCGGATGGATCTGCGGGGAGGATGTCCTTACTCTTATTTGGAAAGAGGACTGCCTGCAGGTATTGGAAGAGATCTGTAGTAAGCCTGCGGCTCTGGATAAAGTTAATGGTTTCATGAGGAACTGGATGACTCTTCAGGGCAAGGATTCCGGAACTGTCTCGTTTTCTCTGGAGTTCCGTTCGCCTTTTCACTTTGATATTTCCCCTTTTCTCAAGGAAAATGCTCTTAAATGCACGATGACTAAAAGTCCGGAGGGTGTATGCAGTTACTGCTTTACACCGCAGTCACTTAAAAAGAAAATCGTGGAGAGTGTCAAAAGCAGGGCGTCTTCTGAAGAGACTGTAGTAACAGTCAAAACCGGGCAGAAGTTTTCTCTTCAGGAGTTTATGAGCTCCTCATTCCCAATGTGTTCCGGGGATGAACTGGTGAGAATAGAAGTGGGGGCGAAGCTTGATCCGGAATCCCCCCGTATGGTTTGACATGTGTAAGGATCAGGTGCATCGTCATATCTTCTTGACATCGGTGGAGAAGCATAATAAACTTCCTCTAAGAAGGAGGTTTTTATGAATACTTTTTTCAGGCTGATCTTCACAGCCACTATCGTCACAGCAGTTGTTCTGGTATTGAAAAATGTTTTTTTCGGGGAATGCGAAAAATCTTGTCTGAATCTTGAGAAGATAAGGGCAAACGGGGCTTGAGTTTTCAGTCCCCCGTGCGTCTCTTCGAAAGAAGGAACCCGGTAGATTAAGCAGACTGTTTAATATTTAATCCAGTACTGCATTTGCAAGGAGTGTCACTGGGGAGGCCGCAAGCAGATTTAATAACTTACTCTCACCCCGGTAAAATAATCCAATATTTATCTACCAGCCGCCGGCACCACAAACGAACATCTGTATTTCCCGGCCTTCGCCCACAAGACTACAGTTCCTGTACTATGAGAACTTTTCCATCGTACCACATTTTTATCAGCCAGTTTACTTATTAAACGGCCCCGAAGATCCGTCACCTCAACCCGCACAATCTCACCGGGTGCGGTGATTGACACCATTTGCCCTGATACTTGCCACTGGATGCCTGAAACCGCGGCCCGGGAATTAATCCTGGTAAACTTCTCATTGACAAAATTACTGCTTGGAAAGATTTCCAGGTCCCGTATTACGCTCTGGTGATTGTAGTTGGGGCCGTTGTCGTCGGTGTCTTTCCATATAAACTGCAGCGCGGGCAGGTAAGTTCCTGCCGAACCCGGCACAAAAGTTCCCCTGTACTCCACAAATCCATCTGCGCTACCCCCCTGAGGGGTAAGCACTATGATATTATCTGTTGTGTCAGTCGGCCCATAATTGCCCACCGCGCCCTGGGTTGTCAGATGAAACTTGAGCATCGCCCAGGGTGAAGAAGAATCATTTCGCACCTGAATAGATATTGTCTGTTCTGCTGCTGTCAACTGTACCGGCACATCTGTTCCCACTACCCATGTCGACGCGCTTCCCCACTGAGGGTTATTCATCCCCATCCCTGTCTTAAGATCTGTAACAGAGACCGCTCCCCATCCGGCATAGATCCGCCAGTCACTGGCCCTGGGAGGCGCGAAAAACGTACCCTTGGATGGATCCAGAATGCGGATCACGGCAGTGGCGGTATCGGATTCGCCTCCGCCGATAGAGGCGTAAACAAATCGGTCCGTCCCGGAATATCCGGCAGATGGCGTATAGGTGAATGAACCATTTGCATTCAGTTCAACGGTACCATGGGAGGGTGGTGAGATCAGTGATGCAGATAATGATTGTCCCGCTGTAGGTTCCAAATCATTGATAAGCACACCGGGTGACGCAATACTCAATGCTTTACCCGTTGTATCAGCATACCAGTCATCTGTGGCTGATGGTGGAAAGTCAAGGGTAACATCTGATGGAGCGGAGGTCTTCAGTGCTCTCATCCCCTGACCAGCCTCCGGCAGACCTCCGAAGTTATCGTGTGCCGTATAGGTCCAGCCCATAGCACCTGCATATCCGTTGTCAAAAAGGTAGTTCCAGCACTGCGCAGGTGTCAATTCACCTACGGTAGCCGAAAGACCCTTTGCCGGAAATTCGGCTATCACAAGCGGCTTGTCAAGCCCCCAGTAGGAAGCGGGGTGACTGAATGGAGAACGGGTTGTTCCTGCCCATTCATAGTAGTGAACCATGTAAAAGTCCATCGTTCCATCCGGATCGCCGCCCACGGTTGTAAGCGCCGAGTCGGAGTAGTAGTTGTGGTCTCCCTCGATAGTGTTTGACCCTGCGATAAAGGCCCAGCATCCGTTACTTACAGGCACTCCCGGAACTGTCCGGTGGATAGCGCCGGTTACCTGGTTTACAGTTTTCTGAACGTCGGTGATCTCTATTCCCGTAGCCATGCTTCCCCAGTCACCAGCGATCGATTGCACCATCCCCTCCGGCTCGTTGAAAATTTCCCAGCATAAAATTGCCGGATGGTGTCCGATGGCTCTCACCAGCGGAACCACTGCATTATCGATAAACGCCTTTCGCCCTTCGTCAGTCTGCAGAATTTTTTTGTTGGCCTCAATATCCACACCTGTCTTTCCTGTTTTCATCATGTCAAAAGACAGCAGACAAAGGTCAATACTGACACCACGGGAGTAACCCATGTCAAGAACCTTTTTGATATTGGCTACAGTAGATTCGCCCAGCCCGGTTACCAGTTTGGTGACAGGATCAATTTGCGGATCATTTGAGCAGTCCGTAAAAAGCCACCACCTTACGGCATTCCCTCCTGAATCGGCTACCCCCTGAAGCATATCGGCAAACCATACCGTGTCTGCAGGATATTTTCCCACATCACCGCCGAAATTTTTCCAGGCGACATTTATTCCCGACACAAATATCTTTTGACCAAAAAGCGTAGTTACCCGGTCGAGTGATCCTGCAATAGAGATCGTAACCAAGAAGAGAACTGCTATTGAGCCGGCAATCAGGTGTTTCATATCTTTACTCATTTGTTCAGGTGAATCATTAAAATTATTTGACAGGATGCTTGATACCTATAATATATAATTAAGGACTAAAGCATTGAAGATTAGGAAATGGCGGACGGGTGGGGATGCAATCTTTTCCAGGTTTGCCATGGGCACGCCCGTGAAAGCACCTGAAGTCACTATCCGTGTGCCACTGTCGCCCTACTGTGTCTTTAGAAGCACATCGTGGCCGTTAAAATGATGAAATCGGAAAGACGCAACTGGTGGTCATGAAAAATATTAATTTTAATAGAAATCTCGATGTAACCCAAAATGCGTTTGAGAGATTCGGTCGAATATGTTTAGTGCAGAGATCCATAAATAAATCCTGGAGGTATTATGTTTCGCCCTATTTATTCTGCTGCTGTTATCCTTTCCATTATAGCATCTTACCTTTCTGCTGGACCCAGAATAGAAGTCGACCCAAAGACATTTGATTACGGTACCATGCTGGAGGGCAAAGTAGAAAAAATTGACGCTGTATTCATTGTGAAAAATACAGGTGATGCACCTTTAAAACTTGAGACTGTCAGGCCGGGCTGCGGTTGCACCGTAGTGAAATTTGACTCGCTCGTCCCTCCGGGAAAATCGGTCAAAATAGAATCTCAGGTAAATATAAAAGGGTATAAAAGCGGTAATATCTCAAAGGGTATTACAGTAAATTCAAATGCTGAAAATGAGCCACTCGTTAGATTGATGATAACTGCAAAAATCAAAGCAGCTATTGATGTTTCAGATTCCTATTTGAGCATGGACTCTTCAAATATCAATTCTCCCAAAGTCTTATTTCTCTCATCCCAAAAAAAGAATTTAATGATATCAGATGTTTCATTTAAACCAAAAAAAGACGGTTCATCAGATGCCGCATGGCAAAACTCCCCTATAAAATTGAAACATAAATGGATTCCAACCGATTCCATAAATGTTGACAGCAGCCATGTGTTCAGGCTTGAAATCTATTCTTCGAAAAACAGTAAACCAATGTTTGGTGAATTCATCCTGAAAACAAATCATCTGGATAAACCGGAAATAGTGCTTACAGGAAAGTATTGATATGATAGCTGTTTCCGGGCACCCGGCGCCTATGCCTCCATATGCGCTAACTTAACGTTCGATAAGATAAGATAAAAGAACTTTTGGAAGAGGGTGCCCCCTCTTGCGCTTCAGCCCGGTTAGGAAACCGGTCTTCCGCTATCACCCCGTGTTGTCCACCAGTTGCAAAGGCAGGTACGTTTATCACATTTTCAAACGCATTTGCGGCCGCACAGACGAACTGGTGGTAGGTTAAAACTGGTTGTAGCCTGGAAGAATTCAAGCACGTACTGGAGAGTCACAAGTCGCATTCCGTTAGAGACGTCCGGCGGGCGTCTCTAACAGAACGGATTGGCAAGTCACCTTCCGGCAGAGACGTCCGGCGGACGTCTCTCCCAGAAGGTGGTTGCAAATCGAAAGTTAAGAGTTAAAAATTACAAAGAATTCATTCGTATTTTGATGAGAGCATGTACCATTGTTCTCATTTACAATCCTGACACGTTTCATTCACCGGCCTTACTTATCTAATTTCCGGGAGGCTATAACTGCATAATCCGGTTTTATTCGGCACTGATTCCGGAAATTATCCGGCAGGTGATTCCGGCGGTATTCGGCACCCATTCCGGCCAATTTCCGGCAGGTTTTTAATGTTTTCCGGAATGGGTGCCGGAT
>JAAYYB010000362.1 GCA_012515615.1 Fibrobacter sp. | reverse complement strand
CGTCGCCCTTCGCTGAAATAGGTCAGCCTTTCAGGCTGGTCAGGAATCTTATCCATTTATAGCATCTTTCAAGGGCTTCTCGAGATAAATTGGGGGTACTTGGCAAAAGATACGGTCGAGGGCGGCCGTGGCACACAGATCCCGTTTACAATAATTATTGCCTTAAACGAACTTATTTACCCGAACCCAACATGCTTGAATTCTTACAGGCTACAATAAGTTTTAATCTACCACCAGTTCGCCAGTGCGGCCGCAATGACGTCTGCAAATGTGATATCCATTCCTGCCTGCACAAATGGCGGACAACACGGGGTGATAGCGGAAGACCGGCGTCTTCGACGGGCTGTAGCGAAAGAGGGAACACCCTCTTCCAAAAAGTCTTTATCTGTAATTCTTGCTTTTACTCGTATTGGGGGCACCCTCTTCCAAAAGATCTTGCATCCCCGCTTTGTCGCCACGTTTGATGCGGACGATCCGGCATTCCCCGCCGGATATTTTCTTTTTGTACTATCTCATTCAATTACACATACCTCAGGGGCATAAGATATTGACATTAAATTTATCCCCAGACTGTGTTTCAAGTTTGCATAATTTCAAACCGCTGCCAAACGAATTAAGTTCGAATGTATTCTGTGGAAGAAGTCTTGTTCTGGTAACAACTGAACCATTAACATTAAATACAGTAAGCGAAACCGCTTCTTGTATGAAAAGGGTAAGCTGTGTTCCACTGACAGAAACTATCGATGCAGATTTTGCCTGGTTTGTTGTAGAAATGTGTATAGCGGTCTTTGGCTTGAGAAGATTGCGCACAAAAAATGAGATAACAGTATCTTTATTTACTGTCGCGGCAAAGCCGTGTCCCTGATTGGGAAGGTACAGTTTATGTTCCTTTTTATTTGCAGCAAATGCTTTTCCCAACAGTGAATCAAGTTCAATACTCTGACATGAGATAACCGTGAGGTCCTGTGCACCATGCTGAATGAGGAATGGGGGATCATCTTCTGATACAAAGAAAGTTGGACTGGCGAGTTTTGCTTTATCCTGATTCTGCTGAATCGCACCACCAATCAGCATGCCTTCAGGAGAGCTGGCACCCATGTGATCCATGTTGCTTGTCTTTCCATTACAGGAATTACCCATTGTGAGAAAATTTGCAGGGCCATACATATCATACACCGCCTGAACTTTACTAGAATACTCGGTATTGCCACCGATTGCGCCTTCAAGATCCATTGTCACACTTCCGCTCGTAGCTGTTTTAACTCCATTTGAAGTACCAAGAAATGCTGCGAGATGTCCGCCTGCTGACATACCGGCTGCCCCTATGTTGTCGGGGTCAAGATTGTACTTTGTTGCATTTGCACGCAGCCATCTGACAACAGCTCTGCACTGCTGGGATTGTGTCGGCCATTTTGCGGCGCTGGAGTATGAATAATCCATGCTTGCAACTGCAATACCTTTGGGGCCTAACATGGAGAACAGGTCCTTGGGAAATTGATCATTCCTGCTGCCGGCCATCCAGGCGCCCCCAAAAATCCACAGGACAACCGGATACGGTCCAGTACCTGTTGTCGGAATATAGAGGTCAAGTTTTTTACCACCAGCAGCATCATAAGTAAGGCCATTGTGTGTCGGGGTTTGAGCAAACAAATTCGAGTCAGGCATAAAAAAAATGGTGAATAGAAATACTACCAGAAGCATGTTATGTTTAACAGATATGAGGTTTCTCAGATACTTCCACACTGATGCTTTAATTGACACTGTTGTTTTCATAGAAGCCACTCCTTTTATTTGTAACTCACAAGTTTATCGTCAGAACGCTGATTCATGAAACATAGTCGAATCCAGTCAGATGAATATGCCATACTTGAGATCCGCACTTCGTCAATTTTACCCTTGAAGAAACAAAACCCGAATTTTTCCGGGAATGTTGCTTCCTTTAAAAAACGTCCGATTGTAAAATCATTTGTTGTATCTCTTGAAACACCCTGAGGATATGTTGCGCTTGTTGCTGCAACCAGTTCACCATTGCAATACAGAAACTGCGCAGTACCCTGCCTTACACCAGTGAGAAAGACCCACTGATTTTTTATCGCAGAAATGTGTGACATATTCCAGTTATCACTTTTTCTGAAAACAGAGAATTGCCACAGTGGTTTATCTCCCGGAAAATAGGACAACTGTAAAAAATACTGTTCGTAACCCTTTGTCATAATGGTCCGGTAAACATTATCAAACGAATCTACATAAACCCAGGCAGAGATTGAGAAATACCCATCTTCCGGGAAATCAAGTTTGCTGTCTGCAGTATTGGGCATAGTGATATAGTCGTTTACTCCATCGAATGAACGGCACAATCCAATGATTCCATCAGTTACACCTGGTGTTGCGGTATCTGGAGAGATGCCAATAAACCGGTTTGGTGATGCATCCTGTATAGAATCACCAGAAACATCATTTAAATGCCATACACCCTGGAAGCCGTTTAAAGTGTCAAAAGCATTTTTCGGTTTAGTAACTGAAGAAAATTTCGGGTTACCCCAGTACATGGATATCGACTGTAAGGAATCGTTCCCGAAAATTGTATCAACAGTTACCCAGACTTCTGCCCTTCCGGATGATAGATTCCATCGCTCAATTTCATGCTGAAGTGTTCTATTATCATTTCTCTTGAATTGCAGATCACTGCCATCCGGTACTACTTCATTAAAGTTGAAATTTTCTGCTGAAAATCGTAAAAGTACAGGGAATCCAGTCACATTTGATGTAATTCCAGCACCCGAAGCTGTTGTATTCAGGCGCAATATCCTGGTGAATCTCCAGTCTATATTGTAAATTGTAGCTGTTTCCGATGCCTTGACAGCAACAGAATCACGTACTATCTGTTGAGAAATACCGGGCGTTCGTGCATATTTGATTGCTGGAATCACACCGTAAGGAATCGAATCAAGAGTTATGCTTCCATCGGAATTATTACCAGCAAGTGAAGTTCTGATTGTGGTACCCTGGATATAAAAGAAGCCATCTGTGGTTAATGTGCTGCCGGTAATATCGATCCTGATTCTTCCTGGAGCATCAAGTACTGCTGATGGCAGGTCAACCTTTTGGCTGTCAACCATTACGCCGTAGGTGCACCACCGTGATAAATTTAGTGTGTCGACAGCAGAAATTACATACGTACCAGAATCAACATGCTCAAATGTGTAGTTACCAGAATGATCTGTATAGGTGAATCGTACCAGTGTATCATTTGAAACACCAGGAATATAGTCGGCCCTGATACATTTAACCTGTGTATGTTGTGCTGCTGTCCCCTCTTTATCGAAAAGAGATCCGGTAATTCTGGCGTTACACGTATTTGTTGAGCCACCGGCTTGCGGTTCAAGGCCGCAACGACAAAACAAAATGGCGAGTAAGTATATGAAGCTGATTAATTTCATTTGACGGTATCCTTACGTAATGGTACGAATTCTTCTTTGCTTTTACTCAATGGAAAAAGCTGAAAATTAAGCTGGTACACACTGCTGCTATCTTCATCTTCGTTAACAAGTGCTACAATTCTATCTTTAAAAGCACTAATTTCAGATTCTATACTTGCATACAAGGATCGGGATATGCCAATTGTTAAACCTGATACATGTCGTATACTTTTATCAAAATCATCAATAGCTCTGAGTGCATTTGAAAGCATACATCGATTAAAATGGCGGACGGCAACAAGCCCCTGTTCACCTTCAGCTATAATTGCAGTATTCACCTGCTTGAATGTACCCTGTTCGGTAACTTTCAGCAGATTAAGTTTTACAAGAAGTTCTAATGATGCTTTCGCTTCACTTGCACTAATCGGTGGGTGTAATGCGTCAGCAAGAAGCTGGTAATCATTTCCGAAATCGTATATGGTTACAATTTCACGGATTGCTGCATGGTACCAGGTGCTGAAATATTCATATTGAGCGCCGTTGAGAGCTTTCTCAGATACGTTTTTCCGGAGTGAACGAAGAATAGTATAGTGTTCCTGCTTTTCATCCGGATTTTTTGTCTGATCGAAAAGAACCAGTTTTTTAAAATACAATGATTCTTTTTTGTTGAGATTCAATGCTTTAGAAAATTTATCAATAGTTTGCATTCCAAGGTTACGTTTACCATCAATAACCAGTTTCAGAAAAACGGGTGATGTTATACCTGCTTTGGAATTAAATGTACGGTATGAAAAGGACCTTGATACCTTTTTTTTATAGGTATAAAAATCGGCAAGGTATTTTCTATAATCGAAATATTCAAAAATGGATTTCATGTTTGATAATATAATGCATCTTAGAAATTTAAAAGGGAATTCCATGCTAACAATTTGCATTTTCTGTATCCTTTAAGGATACAGTTTTGGATGTAAGAGATTGAAAATAAAGGATTTATTTTAATAGCGCATTAATTTTAGGCAAAATCTGGATACATTTGCAATGAGTAGTATAGAGCAATGCACCTCGAAAAATTCACGCCATCTGTAGTTACATTACTCAAAGGCATCAAGGTACCCGCAAACCACCTGATATAACGGAGATGCCTCATCTCTTCCAAAGGCTCTTGATTAATATTAACCTAAAAGTCGCAGTTGGGGAGAACAAAAAACCGTAAGATGTTGAGATGATGCATAATCCGGTTTTATTCGGCACTGATTCCGGAAATTATCCGGCAGGTGATTCCGGCGGTATTCGGCACCCATTCCGGCCAATTTCCGGCAGGTTTTTAATGTTTTCCGGAATGGGTGCCGGAT
>JAAYYB010000361.1 GCA_012515615.1 Fibrobacter sp. | reverse complement strand
CTTGTTAAATGCTTCCCTCGGGAGTCACTGAGTCATCTCTGGAGTGATAGAGTGACTTAACTTGTTAAATGTTTATCTCGGGAGTCACTAAATCATCTTGGGGTGAGAAAACTCCATTTTACCTGCCTTCACAGACCCATGGATTTCCGGAGTTTCAGTCCACTAAATGAGTTTAAATCAGAGGAGCAGTGCGAATTTTTCATTTCACACCGCTCCTGCAAAGCAGAGTCAGTAAAGTATTCTGATTTTTCCGGATTCGGAGTGGTTTCCAGCTTTTAAATCAAGCATGTAAAATCCGGCAGGAATACCAGACCCTGTCAGATCTATTTTATACTGGCCTGCCGGTTGAGCGGATCTTATGAGTTTAAATACCACCCTTCCCTGCATATCAAATGTATGCAACGTCAGGTCTGATCTTTGATTGAGTGTATAGCTGATTACACCGGAACTGCTGGAAAGACTACGTACCTGAAAATTACACTCCTTTGCCTTCCGGTTATTTAGAGGGATCCAGTTATCCGTCCCCTTGATAAGAGCATCGGCGATTTCAGGAAAATACCAGCCCAGATTCTCCCTGTCCAGTAATGCAAATCCGGTATTAAGCCCCTCAAAACCATTGTCCCACCACACAGGAAGCATTCCTCTTTCTATTACAGCCCGGGTATAGTACTCTGCATGAAAGGCTCTTGCTGCCGTATTATTCTTGTTTACAGTGCCCCATTCCCCTATAACAACCGGAATGCCCCTGCTGACAAATTTGGCACGAATTCTGTCCAGCTCGGCATCGCATTCAGCCTTATCTTTATCTGTGCCCCAGGTATCTGTTCCAGGCAGCTGCATGGTGAAACTGTAAGGCCAGTAAGTGTGCTGAGAGATAATTATTCTGGAATCGTTGTTGGGAATAACCAATGCATCCTGCGCAACAGCCATTGACGTAGCAGCATGTGTGGGAATCATAATGTGTCTGAGAGCATTGTTTCCTCCGGTAGCCCTGATAGCACTCACGACTGCAGCATTGTAGGCATTAAGCACGCTTCTGGCTTCTGGAGTGCCGCCGTTCCACTCATAATCTGTTTTGTATAATCTTGGCTCATTCAGGGTTTCAAAAACAAGATAATCACTGTAATCTTTAAACCTGTTTGCGATCTGGTTCCAGATCTTGACGAGCTTATCGGTAATTTGTGTTTGACTGGCAGTTGTCAGTGTAACCCATTCATCATGATGTGAATTCAGGATCGCATACATCTGGTTATCTAAAACATAGTTCACTACTTCCTCTACACGATCAAGCCAGGCGTTATCGATTGCATAATCCGGAGCTTCCCCGAAGTGTTTATTCCAGGTCACAGGAATTCTCACGGTTCTAAACCCTTTTGCCTTGATTAAATCTATCATTGCTTTGGTTGTAAAGGGATTTTCCCACGATATTTCTGTATTTAAGCCGCTACTATCGGTTGCATCGAGAGTATTTCCAAGGTTCCAGCCGATTTTCATGTCATGGACAAGATCCATGGATTTAATGTCGCGCATAACTCCGGCAGCATAAAGACCCTGGCAGGCCAGAAAAACAGATGATGTAAAGAGAACCTTCGTTATTGTGGTCTTAAAAAGCATTCTTACCCCCATCGCCTTTGAATGAAAATTCAAGTTACTACTTTAATATATACACTCTTTCATTCTTCAGTGAATTTTTGCATCGGGAGGGAAAAAAATCGTCTACTTCCGGGGAACGCTGATGATATCACGTTGATCAGGGGATTAACTCAAAGAAGCTTATTTTTGCGGCTCTGCTCAGATGACCAAAAAATGTGATCATTTGAGAAGACTCGTGGATCACTACTTCACCTCAAAGGGCAGCATTGTTCTCATCAGTGTACTTTAGGGGACCTCTATCAGAACGCCTGGCCAATATCAAGATGAAATACATAACTGCTTTCGCCTGGAAGCCTGTCGATTTTAAAACCGACATCGAACCTGATCACCGCTATGGGAGTGTTCAACCGAATCCCCGGACCTGCCCCCCACCTTAGATCCCTGAGCATGCCTGAGAAGTTTCGTTCTAATATCTCACCCTCATCCCACACATATCCTGCATCCAGAAACAATGCCCCATTAAACCACCAGAAAAGAGGAAAACGGAAATCAATCACATTAGCGATTACTTGAACATTTCCGCTCTTTGAACTTCCATCTGCATTTTCCCTCAGATGCCCCTCCTGAAAGCCCCGGACAGAACGGGGCCCCCCGCCAAAAAAGCGTTCTTGAGTCGGCACCGAATCCGTCTTTCCATAGGGGTGAGCATACCCCAGCTTGAGCCCCGACGCAAAACACAGGTCACCTGCAGTCCAGAAAATGCGACTGTCATTTGTGATTTTATAAAACTGGCTGGATTTGATACCTGTCAAACCGGCTACTTGCGCCTGCAGAAGGTTCAGGCCGCCACGTGTCGGATCGATAAGATCGTTACGGGTATCGCTGGAAATGGTTATTCCCGTGGAACGTGTGTTTTCCTCAGGCAGTATGTCCACTGTTTCCCAGTCCAGCCAAACCTGATAAGTGATACCAAAATCAACCTGCCGGCCCACAGCAAGCCTGATCCCCCTGAAAAGACCGAAATATGTATTCTCTTCATCATCAATCCGGTTGTAATAGACAGAACCGTTAAACTGAAGCGGCAGAGTCAAAAACCATGGAACCGTGTAGATTCCCTCTGCAAACTGAACCCTCTGTGAAACGTTGCCGTTAAAAGCCAGCCTGTGCCCCACACGGAACATGTTACCATAGGATATCCTCAGCGAGCCCCTGAGCCCTTCAACAGATCCGTACCCAACACCTATTTCTGTACGAAAAAAATCCGCCTCGCTGACTGAGATCTTTACAGGATAGACAGTGTCCGGAAGCCGGGATACATCTGCAGTATCTTTAACACCAAGCTGCGGCACAATGCTGACGAGACTGAAGAGGTTTGTTCTGTAGAGCTGTCTTTCGGACTTTCGAAGCCTGCTGAGCCTCAGGACCTCTCCCTCTTTAAAAGCGATCTCTCTTTTCACCACTTTAGGATTCAACTTTTTGATTCCGTTTATCGTTATCTCTCCGGCTAAGATTCTGGGCCCTTCGGTAACTTCAAAACTGATAACAGCAGTATGGGACATAGAGTCTACAACAGTACGGGGACTTACTTTGGCTTCCAGATAACCCAGTTCACCATAACGGATCTCCAGCAGATTTGCATCCTCTTCGATTCGCTGATTGATCAACGGCCTTCCCGACCTGCTCCAAAGCCTTTTGTAGATTGACGTGTCCAGCGGAAGCTTTGATGGCTCGATCTGAACTGCGTTAATTGTGGTGCGAACCCCTTCCGTAATACCGATCCTGATTCTGACCCGTCTCGATGAGGAATCCCTCTCTGTTTCCGAAACAACTATTACATTCAAAAAGCCCTGACCCCGGTAGTAATCCTCGATCGCTGCGATATCTGATCTGAGGCGTGCCCCGGAGAAATTATCGTTGTAAAGGGGCCACTTTGCCTCAAGTTCCATTAACCCCTTGAGATCTCCTTTACTGAAAGTTTCATTTCCGGCAAAGCTGATCTCCCTTACCTTCCAGCGCCTGCTATGGTTCTGGGCAAAGGTTGCAGAGAACAGCGAATAGATTAATACCAGGATTATCAGATATAGTCGGTTCAGTCTCATTTACCTGCTCAGTCTAAAAATTAAGTCAACACCGGATTCACCCTCGCTGTCAGTCTCTCCCTTGAGGAAAAATCTTCTGGTAAGTCTAAACAGCGCCGAAATCCGTCTCTGGGCCAGATCTCCCAGCATGGTCTCATAAGAAAGTGTCAATCTGGGGCCAATACGTTTTGTCAGAGTAAGTCTGGGGCTATACACCGAATCCATGGCAAATATGTCTCCCCTTATATCAATCCTTTCTATCCCTAAAAGCTGCTCGAGTTTGCGGGAACCAAACCCCAAAAGGCTCTCACCCGCAAATGCCCGCAGGCGTTCTCCAAGATTACCTCCGATTGCACCCAGAGGCTGTCCGAGAGTAAGAACACTTATAATATCCGCCTGGCTCAGCCCCCCCCCGTTTTCACCTTCAGAACGAAACATGACAACCGGCTCTTCAAGAGTGCCGCTGAGTGTCATGTAGATGATATAAGACAGTGGATCACCAGTTACAGCTGATATGGATACGACTTCTGTCTGAGCCTCGAGGTTTAATACGGGGTTGAGCTTATAAGGGTCATAATTATAAATAGAGCCTTTAGTTATTTCAAAACTTCTGTCCAGATAAAGAATATATCCGGAACTCAACCTGATCTCACCGGTATAACCGGGCACAGCTGCGGTACCAGATAATGTTACATCCCCCTCTGTTTCCATATAGCCCAGATTCATGTCAACCGTCAGATTTTCAAGAGAGTTTACCTTAATCTGCAGCATCAGATTTCTAAGGAATTGATCCGGCTCACGATAGACTCTCTGTCCGGTCAGATCAGCGATTCTGATATCACGGATATATCTGGTGGGCCCAAGATCGATATCACCCGAAAGCAAAAAGCCGTCACGACTGTTGGATAAGTGAAGCCGTGTGGAATTGATCCTGACATCTGCTACATCTATCATTTCAAAGCTGACATTGCGGGCAGCCACATCAATTCCCAGATGATTCAGACCCGACATATCCCATACTGCAACCCCATTGCCTTTAAAATCACCATCTCCCCATTTTCCGCTGAAACGGTCTATAATAACCGAATCCCCTGAGAGACTTATCTGTCCATTAACAGATGTTATGCGGGGTTCTATGTCTACCAGTTCAATTTCACTACTGTCAAGACTGAGCTGCCCTCTCAGCAAGGGCCTGCCCTGAGATGCCCTGATTCTTCCGCTGCCTCTCAGCACTCCCCTTCTAACCATGTTTTCAGGTATAAAGGATCTCAGCAAAGAGACCGGAAATCGATGAACCACAAAATCAAGAACCAGACCGGGACTGAACAAGATCGAATCCGGCTTGTCCAAAGGAGTTCTCCCCTCGATTTCAACAAGTCCTCTGCGGGGAAAGTAAAGCCGGCTTGAATTCAGCACCAGAGTATCTAAACCGGCCGTTCCTGAAATGTGTGTGCTGTCAATAATACCGCCTGGAACAACGGCACGCCCGGTTTCAATTTTGATTCCTGCCACTGGGGCCTGAACAGTACCGGATAAATCGACGTTCAAATTTATTCCGGAAACACTTGTGTTGTCAGGAATATAACCGAAACTTCCATTTTTTACCCCGACCAAGCCATCCAGATTCCACGAACCGTTCTGGTTTGAAACTGAAGCACTCAGGTTTAAAGGGCCATCTGCACTCCAGTCTGTTCCCAGAATAGCACCGAGAGCGGAAAGCTTAAGAGATGAGCCATTCACCCGCGCATTGGCTGTCCTGTATCCAGATGTATCTACACGCCAGCCCAGCGATGGGTTAAATGGAATTTGTGCTGTAATTTCCAATTTTGATCCTGAGTCATGCAGGAAAAAATCCGAATCAAAACTAAGCAGTGAATCAACTAACATAAAACGATTGTCAGCCAGAAAAACCCGTTTGTTACGAAATCCCGGATTATCATGCTGGATGAGGACATGTCCGTTCAGGTTCTTGATACTGCCCCCGAAGCCCCCTGAACCGGAAATGGTTCCTTCTCGTCCTGCAAGCCATGGAAACCAGGACGAAACAGCAGGCAAAGAGAGTTCATTAATCTGGAACTGCCCCTGCATAGAATCGTTCCCGAAACTGCCTCCAAAACTGGCATCCCCGGCATCTTTCCACCTGCTGCCGTCCGACAACCGGATCTGCGCTTCAGTGTTCAAACGTAAGTCCCTGATGTTCAAGGTACCGGCATTAATTATCTCGGATTGATTTTTAATTATTTTTACACTATTCCAGACAATCGTTTCAGAGCTGTCGAATGCAAAATTCCCATACATACTGTCAGCTCTATAACCAGAGTAATAAATACCTGAACCGGTGAAACTGCCTTGCCCGTTTATACTATCCACTGACCCGGAGCCTCTGATTTGAAAGCCTAAAGTACCTCCGGCGCTGTCCACATTGAAAAATTCCAAAACAGTATCCAGCCCGACTGTTCCGCGTGCAAATGCAGATCCGATATTTATCTCCCCGTTAACATTCGCGCCGGATGCTTCAAGTGAATCTATTTGAACTGAACGCCATTTTAGATCTGTACTGCTTAGAGTTACATTTACCCGGGGATTAATAAACTCCCCTTCCAGATCACCATTGAAGACCAGACTACCCGAAACAGGCTCAGTTTTAAAAATCCGGCTGAGAGTCTCAAGCTCCCTGAAATCTCCGCTGAAGGATCCACTGATAGAATCCTTGAGATTCATCTTGCCTTCACCGTATAAGATGTTTCCGGCTAAGTCGCTGTCAAGCTTCCAATTAGATCTATCAAGAACTGCATTCAGATACAAAGGCTGATCTTTAAATATCCCGCCACAGATTTTCGAATCAATTTTAAAGTATTTGGGAAGACTCTCTATTCCAGCACCATCGACATGCAGCGTCAAATCAACAAACAATCCCGGAAATTTCTTTGTAACTAATTGTTTTTTTTCGATTTGTGACACGGCAACCCTCCGGGCCTGCAGATCCCCTGTGTAATGGCTGAATACCGGCCTACTCATCAGATCAAAGATTTGCCAGTCTGCTTTAAGGACAGCTTTCACGGGATTTGAAAATAGATCGGCAGACAAAAAGACTGTTGAGTTAAGTCCATAGCTGCCATCAACATACAACGAATCAACATCTATGTGATCGTACTGCAAACCTTTCCCGGATCCGCTGAATTTCAGAACAGGTTTCTGAAGTGTACCATTCCAGGATCCCTTTCCGAAAAGTTTACCAACTGGTGCAACACCAGGCACCAGACCATGGATCGCCAGCAAAGGCTTCATTTCTGATTCCACATCTGCTGTAAGATCCCAATAACCAAACTCCGAGAACGGAATCGTACCATTACCTCTGACCTCTGATCCTGATCCGCTTACAAAGAGCTCTTGAACATGAAGTTTATCAAACCTTAACAACCCGGCCCCCCCGATAGTGTCGACATGGCCTCTCCACCATGGACTCTCATAGAAACCATCGGGGACTCGTAAGTTCAAGTAAATAGAATCGATACGAGGGAATCGAGCACTGGCGGAAGCACCTGAAATGTGTCCCTTGAAAAAAAGCGCGCTGTCTATATACTCTGCATTAATATCGGTTACCTGAACTGTTCCCAAATCGAATTTCCAGCTAACCCCCTGGGAATCTGTTGGTTGTATAGTATCGCCAGATGTGTCCCTGGGCATCACAGGAAAAATGTACCTGCCCTCAGGGGTCACGCTCAAAACCCCATCTACCCCATCAACATGAACTGAATGTATCTGAACAGTTTTAAATAGAAGCGGTAACAGATTGTAATTTATAGATATATGATTTACTGAAACTGAATCAAGCCGGCCGTTTTGATCTTTCAGCACCACATTCGAAATTTCAATTCTGGAAAAAAGGTTGGTCCTGAATTTCCCTATGGAAATTTCTCCAATCAGCACAGAATCAATACTTTTCCCGGCTATGTCGATTATGAATTTCTGGCCAACCGGTAAATGGGCCAGTATGAATGCTGTAACACCTGTAATCACAACGAGAAACAGAAGACTGAGCGAGAGCCTTCCGGTCCAGATGAGGCTTTGTTTAAGCCAGGTCTTCAATCACAGATCCTCTTTGGGGAAATATCTAAACCCGTCATTTAAAGAAGATACCCGGAGCAGACCTCTCTAAGCTTTAACACAATATCATACTTGGAATTAAAGCATAAATCATTTGAAGCACAGGGGCCCGCTCCGAAAAGTCAGTATAGAAAAATAAATCACAGAGTATCTTTAATGACATATATTAATGACAAGTAACAAATTTCAACTATTAATCACTTATTGCTCATGCTTGACATAACAGCAACAACTGTCCCATTTTTAGCGGCCTACGCAGAAACCCATTTCCGCTTTTTTCCTCATTTCCCTAATCTCCTGTTTAAAAAAGAGCCGGAGATTATCTTTGATCTACCCAGGCGGCTCGATCCAGGCCAAAATCTTCCTATCGTTTTATTATTGAATGAGATACACAGGTTTACCATAGAACCCTTAACTGTCGCAATCACAATCTCAAGAAAAGCTCAGAAACCCATCCTCTTTAATTTCAATGACTTAGAGAAATATGAAATCAGTCATTCCCTCGACAAGCAACTCCGTGTATTTATCTTTACAATCACCAGAGAAGAACTCGCGGATGGAGAAGTCTTTATAAATGCAGCTCTTACATTCAAAAAGGGACGCAGAATTGAAACCATATTAAATGACAACCTCTTCTCCTCATCCAAACTTCCCTTCAGCTGCTTTATCTCACCTAACCACCTTCCCTGCAATAACTTGTGCCTCTATGGCGATCTGCATGTCCATTCCATGTACTCACAAAGCCATGTAGAATTCGGCCCCCCATTAGGGGGCATCGACCTGATCGCATCCTCATCAGGACTTTCATTTGCGGGAATCACCGACCACTCCTATGATCTTGCCTGCAGTTTATCAAATTATCTCAAGCAGGATCAATCACTTACAAGATGGAATGCTCTAAAAAATGATCTTAAAGAGAGGTTCAAAACTGTTTTATTGCACGGAGAAGAGATCTCCTGTCTAAACAATGATCGTAAAGCCGTTCATCTCTGTGCATTAGGTTTAAACGACTATATCAGCGGAACAATAGATGGAGCAAGGAGAAACAACGACCAGGCGTTCAAGCAACTGACGATTTCTCAAGCAGTTGATGAGGTACACAGACAAGGAGGTATCTGCTTTGCCGCCCACCCGGGTTCCAAAGCCGGAATTCTACAGCAGATTTTCCTTCACCGGGGGACTTGGTCTCTCAAAGATGCTGAAGTGGCACTTGATGCATTCCAGGCCCTCAACAGCGGCTACAACGGCTCATGGGAACGCGGCAAAGCCATGTGGATCAAGATGTTGCAATCCGGCAGGCGCATTCCGCTTCTTGCCGGAAATGATGCCCACGGAGATTTTAACCGTTACCGTGCGATATCTGCCCCATTTCTCAGTATTTACGAGAATTCTCAACGCTTTATGAGCTGCAGCAAAGTGGGAGTGTATAATACCCTCAGAGATGCATCAGCTATTATTAACAGCATAAAGAACGGCTCTACATTTATCACTACAGGTCCTTATATATCAATCAATTATGACTTATCGCCAACTACTCACGCGGTTTCCTCCCGATCTATAGACTCTACATTAAAAAGGTTGTACGTACATGCAGAAAGTACTCCGGAATTTGGACAATTAACCTCATTAAGAGTTTTAACCGGCTCTCAGGGATCGGAAAACGAACGGGTTATCTTCACAAGATCTTGTGAGACAGGCACCTATGAGATTAATGAGTTTTTTTCAATCGAGGATCTATCTTCGCCTGCATACATACGTGCGGAAGTAAAAAGCAGCAAAGGTGAAGAGGTTTTTCAGGGGTATACAAGCCCCTGTTACTTATGAGCTGACTCAAGCACCTGAATCGGGCCAGTTGTCCCTACCACTTACAATAAAAAGGCATTCAAAAGTCACAGATGTTCCACCAGTGACAGTTCCCCTCTTGTATGAGCCAGGTTTCATATCATAGGTTCTTAGCTGGTTAAATCCCAAACTCAAGGTGAAAGAGTGACTTAATTCGTCAAATGGGACCAGTGGAGAGTCCCTGAATCATCTCTGGGGTGAAGGAGTGACTTAACTCTTTATATGTATCAGTGGAGGGTCTCTAAGGCACCACTGGGGTGAAAAATTGACTTAACTCGTTAAATGCATGCATAATCCGGTTTTATTCGGCACTGATTCCGGAAATTATCCGGCAGGTGATTCCGGCGGTATTCGGCACCCATTCCGGCCAATTTCCGGCAGGTTTTTAATGTTTTCCGGAATGGGTGCCGGAT
>JAAYYB010000360.1 GCA_012515615.1 Fibrobacter sp. | reverse complement strand
CCCCACCATAGGAGAAATAATAAAGATTCTGGCCTGCACCGATCTGATTGCCCTGCCCGCTGCTTGATTGTCCATGAACAGAATCGGTCATGGCAGTTATTCCGCCTCCGGCACCGTTGTCAAATACGATGGTCCAGTCATCTGTGTAAACAGAACAAACCGGGGCAGATTCTACAACCGTAACCGGATTCAGGTATACAGGCGACACAACCGAAAGAATCACCAGCTTGGTTACTGTATTAACTTTTATTATGTAGTCATAACCTTCAGGTGCAGTACCGATCTCCAGACCGTTATCAGCACTCAGACTACCCGTATACGTAATAATTGTGTAATCGCGGGGACCGAAACCGGCTGTTTCTGTGACGTTGAGAATTCCGTCGAGAGTCAGATTTCCCGTGACCTCGATTCTGTCACTTGAGGTGCCCAGTTCGAAATCCAGAACCGATGAATTGTTAAGCACCAGGTTGCCTGTGTGCAGGGTTCCGGCACTGTTTCCAGGAGCTATTATTCCACTGTTTGCAATTGTCACGTTTCCGGCTGCGGTTCCGGTACCTGCCAGCGTAGCACCTGCGGCAACACTTACAGCGCTTGAAGAGTGTGTGGAACCGTTTATTGCAAGAGTACCGTCGGAAACAGTTGTCGCCCCCGTATAGGTATTTACACCTGAAAGGGTAAGCGTCCCGCTTCCTGCCTGCGTGAGCGAACCGGTACTGGAAATAACACCGCTATAGGTATAGTCATCTGGCCTGTTAAAAATCAGTACACCACCGTTTGTCACATTACCGGAAATACTTCCGGATGGACCATCATTTCCTATCTGCAGGGTTCCGCCGCTGATAGTCACGGTTCCGGTTGCACCGTTATCCCCGATAAGTATCCATTTACCGGCACCGGTTTTTGTAATAGAAGTCGCATTGGACGAGGCGTCATTGTTTATGGCTGTAGCAAGGACGTTGTTTCCGGTATTTGTACCGCCAAGAGTAAGAGTCCGGGTCCCGGTACCGTTAAATGCCACACTTCCGCTGCCGCTGAGACTCAGTGCACCTGAACCGGAAGCATTGATTGTACCTCCGCCAGTCCCAAGTGTAAAGAGACGGTTGCTGCTGTGTCCTGAGCCGGTGTAGGTAAGTGTGCCGCCTAAGAACACCAGGTTGTCTGCCGCGGCCGGTGATAATCCAAGCCTTCCAGCCTCACCGCCATTATTTATGGCACCTATGGATATCGTCCCGGCATTGATAACTGTCGGACCGGAATACGTATTTGCTCCACCCAGAGTCAGCGTACCGGGTCCGTATTTGGAAATTCCCGGTGTACCTGATATTACGGTATTTATTACAGCATTCTTTCCTGATGCCACAAGTATCCCCGGTTTTGTTCCAAAATTCAGGGCCGTACCGCCTGTAATAGTATATGTACCTTTAGAAAATGTAAGACTGTCAACATTCTGGGTTCCATTCACGTTGATGGTCCACGTTCCATCACTCCCCCCCGCAAAAGTTGCACTGCTTCCCGCTCCCCCCCACGGCATCAACGCGTATCCACTATCGGGGCTCCAGTAATTATTTGTTCCCCATGTGCCGCTGGCAGCCTGATACCCTGCACCCGTATCGTTGTCCCATGTAAAATTGACCGGTTTTGTGGAGTCATAAATGGCTGCAATTCTGGCCGGTGTCAGTGCATTACAGTAGACTCTGAAGTCGTCGAGCGCTCCTTTAAAAACCGTGTCAGCCGGCCATTGTGATTCCCCGATGTAGTTTTTAGTTGTAGATCCCAGATCTGACGGGTTTAGAGACATAGTGGTGCTTGTAGCGGCAAGCACGCCATCTAAATATATCTGCCCTGAATCACCACTGAGTCTTGCAGTCACATGTTTCCATACTTTTACAGGAAACATCGTTGCGTTTACCGTCTGCTCCCCACCCCCGTTTTTTATTGCAAACCGCAATGATCCACCTGTAGGAGCCAAAAACATGTACTTATCTGTTCCGGAACCGAAATCGAATATCCGCGCCCAGTTTCTCAGGGTGTCAAGCCTTACCCAGGTGCAGATCGTTATATCGCTGCAACCGGAAACGATCCCGGTCGGTGCCACAACAGTATCGTTTTTACCGTCAAGCACGATCGCATTTCCCCTGATACCTTTTTTAAACGGTGGGAACCAGTAAGCTGTACCGTTTTTTCCATTACCGGAAGAGTCATAAACTGTAACTGGATTAGTACCTCCTGTGGCGGTTTCATTAAACATATAATAGAGAATCAAATTATCAGCAGCAGAAGTTGTCACTGTCAGTATAACTGAGCTGCCGACAACAGAAATAGAATAGTCATATCCTGAGGGGACAGTACCCGTAACCATTGTATTATTTGTAATGGATCCACCCGTGCATGTCATCAGAGTATAACTGCCCGCTCCAAAACCGGAAAGAGCAGTGATATTCAAAGTCCCATCGAGTGTAAGATTTCCAGTTACTTTAATACTGTCCCGGGCGGTGCCCAGTTCATAATTCAAAACAGAAGTATTGTTAAGAATAAGCGCACCGGTCTTGAGAGTTCCAGCTCCCCCGTTTCCAGGAGTTATTATGCCACCGGCGGCAACATTAACTGTTCCGGCGACAGTTCCTGTTCCGCCAAGATTTGCTCCGATTGCTACACTGACAGCGCTTGAGGAATTGGTTGCTCCGGTAATCATCAGTGTACCGTATGAAACCGTAGTGGCACCTGTATAGGTGTTGGTATTAGAAAGAACCAGAGTTCCGCTTGACCCGGTTTTGGTCAAACTTCCGGTTCCGCCGATGGCTCCACCTATGGTCGTCGTATTGGCAGCGGGCGTGTTGAATGTAGTGCTGCCTGTCAGTGTAAAAGTACCATTATGTACTGTTGTATGACCGCTGTTGTCAGATGAACGCAACTGCCCGCCATCGTTGATGCTGATATTATTTGTAATAGTTCTGGTCCCCCAGGACTCCAAAACCGCCCCGCTGTTAACCGTGATCGGAGCAGTACCTGCCGCTGAATTTGCCTCCAGACATAATCGTCCCCCATTCACTACAAGCCCCGCAAGATCCGTGGCATTGCCTAAAATTGAGATGAAATTTGTTCCCACTTTGGTGAGAACGTGATTATTTCCGGTTATGCAGGTAGAACCTACAATATTCCTCCCTAAATCAAATCTGCCGCCGTTGTTTCCGATGGAGGCATCGGCGCCCAGTGAAATCTGCCGGATAGCATTCAACTGCTCTGCACTGTTAGTATTTATGATGGCTCCTGTACTTGCATCTCTCTGTCCGTTTATGACAATATTCTGAGTGTATCCCTGGAGATTGTACTGGTTTACATCAAGGGCCGCACCGGAACTTACAGTAATGCTGTTTCCGAAATCCCCAAGGGCCTGGGTGTTGCCGGCTTTGATTATTCCATTAGCAATGGTAAGTCCACCTGTAAAAGTGTTGGTACCCGAGAGAATCAGAGTGTCTGTACCGGATTGTATTACTGCACCGGATCCGGAAATAACTCCTGCAAATGTATAGGCATTAGTCCGGTTGAATGCAAGAGTACCATTGTTGGTTACGTTTCCGGTTATGCTCCCGGCAGTTCCGGCGTTGCCGATTTGCAGAGTACCGGAACTGATTGTTGTTCCACCACTGTATGTGTTAGTCCCGGAAAGGATTATTGTACCGGAGCCAGTACTTGTCAGCTGATAGGCACCTTCTATGACTCCTGAGATTTCCATAATATCAGCCGCTCCTGTAGCGGCGATAGTACTGGCACTCTGCATTGTTATTTTTCCAGGCCAGACAACGTCATCATCATCAGCTCCATCAGTCCTTACCACCCCGGGAAATGATCCGAAACCGGCTCCATTGATATAGAGTTGCTCTGCAGCAAAAGTTGTTTCACCATCGAGCTGTATACAGGCACCGTTGTTAATGGTTGTAGCATCGCTTGTACTGCCCAGAGAATTAGCATGAATCAGCTTGGGTTTACCGCTATAAACTGTGGACGCACCTGTAAATGTGTTGTTTCCCCCAAGTATCAATTGACCTCCACCATAAACCTTAATACCGGCAGAACCGGATATTACAGAATTGATAGTGGCTTCTTTATCGGTATATACATAAATTCCATTCTTTGTTCCCAGATTAATCGTTCCACTGCTGAGAGTGTAACCGTTGGATAAAAATGCCATACTATCCACATCCTGGGTTCCGTCTACAGTTATGGCTGAGGTACCGCCACTGGTGAAAGTAGCAGTGTTCCCGGCACCTGGCCAGGCAATCCGTGTGTTTCCATCAGTTGACCAGTATTCATTGGATGCCCCCCCCCAGGTTCCACTACCACTCTGAAAACCTGCATCATCGCTTGTGTCCCAGGTATAATTAGTGCTAGAATAATCGGCCCAGGAAGAAGCATCAAACTTAATTTTTCTGTTCCATTGGGAACTATAACCATAACCCACTTTTCCGCTGCCATGTGTGGCATCGTTAAATGTTCCGATCTGGACGTTGTTCAGATAAACCGTGAAATCTGACCCGGACATCACCACTTTAATCTGATAACTGAGATTGAAGCCAGTAAAGTTCAGATTACCAACGGACCAAACAGGTGATGCGTTATAGTCAGTTGAATTGGAATTTACCTTTACAGCGTTGTTTGCATCAGTTCCGGAAGGATTTGCCTGACCAATATAAAGATAATAGTAGCTGGATGTATTTGTAAACCTGAACACAATACCGCCACAGTTGCTGCCCCAGTCAGATTCGGTTACTATTATGGCTGTAAAGGTCCCGTTTGAACCGCAGTTGTAATCGTTAATCAAAAAACCCTGGTCGTTGGATTCATGAGCTGGAAGCGCATAGCCGTCACTCTCGCTCCAGTTCCTGGCGCCTTGCTTTGTCCATCCGGCAAGACTGCCATCGCCGTGATAGTCCGTGTAATCTGCGGCAAAAACACGCACAGGGAAAGCAAAAGAAAATACGATGCAGAGGATTACCCATAAACGGCGGGGGAAATATCCAGAAGAATGAAAGTAGCGATTACATGCAACATTCAACTTTTCAGCTGAATCTGCTCTTGTGATGTGAACCAGTTGCACTCCCATGTCTGATCGCTTTTGAAATGTGCAGACTTTTTCTATGATATATATATACTATACTATTATACAGAAGAATTCTTCTTTTGTCTACAGAAAAGTTTGTTCATCCGCAAACGCCCCGGTTTTAAAAACAATGGCAGTCTGAACAGTTACTCCATAAACGAAACCTGATAGCAGACAACGTTTACATATTCACCATAATTTCGGTTTATTCTAACATTTTTCAGGAAACACCTCTCCTGGCATGAGTCTGAAATAGCGTTCAGCGTTCAACGTTCAGGGTTCAGGATTCAGCGTTCACCAGGAATGACCCCCTCACCGCTCTACGTTCAACGTCCTTCCGCTCACCCCTTACTCCTGGTCGAAGGGTGAAACGCACCAAATCTCCCACCTCGATACAGAAGTCCTTCAATTGAAAAACATCCCTATTCCTATTCCTAATTGCCCCGAAAGGGCAACCTACCCCAGCGAAGGGCAACGCCCTGGTAAAACTGAAAACCGGAAACGTTTCTTTAAGCTCTGAAAGAGCGAACTAAATGGATGTTTAGACGCCTGAGGGACTAACAACATATCCGGCGTTACACAGCCTTTTAGAACGCACTTTCAGTGCTTGAGGAAGACTATTCGTGCTTTGGATTATTCCAGGGCGTTGCCCTTCGCTAGATTAGATCAGCCTTTCAGGCTGGACATGAATAAAAATGGCGGAAGATCTGTAAGCCGGGTTCTGTCTTTTCTGCATAACAGAAGAGGCAGCCATTTATCTGGCCCCGTTTTCACGGGACATTTAGCAGCCTACCCTGGGAGAATCGAAGCGGACCACTTCGTCCTGTAAACAGGATCCCCCTTTACTTGGCCTTGCACCGGAAAGGGTTTACCAGCTCCCGAAAGTTTCGGGACGGTGGGCTCTTACCCCGCCTTTTCACGTCTCACCCCTGCCCCCAAAAGAGCAGGAGCGGTCTATTCTCTGTGGCACTTTCCATACCCTTACGGGCCCCCCGCTCATCACGGGGTTTCCTGCCCTGTGGTGCCCGGACTTTCCTCTGCAGAAAATTTCTGCAGCGGCTGCCCGATCTTCCGCCAGTCCAATAATACATTATGCACAAGTCACAAGTCGAAAGTCACAAGTCGAAAGTCACAAGTCGAAAGTTATAAGTCGAAAGTTAAGATTTAAAAGTTACAAGATGCATTTTCCCGATGCTGAAAGGGCGATTCACAGATCAACTTCAGGCTGAGTTTTTCCTGACTACTACGATTTTTCTTTCGCCAATAGACGGGGTGCTAAGATCGTAAATCTGCACATTTTCGAATATTCCAGCATCGTCAAGAATCTGGCTTTTGTACAGAACAAGCAGCCCTTTTTCTGAAAGAAGGTTCAGAAGCGGTTTTTTGTATTTGGGTTCTATCTTTACTGATCTGCAAAGGATAATGTCGAATTTGCCGATATAGCCGGAATGAATTTCCTCAAGGCGTTTGTCTATAAATGAACAGTTCTGAAGTCCCAAATGCGAGACAGCTGATCTTAATGACTGAACTTTCTTCTTAATTGAATCAAGCAAGGTAATATGCGCTGAGGGAAAGCAGATTGCAATGGGGATACCCGGGAAACCGCCACCTGTACCGAAATCCAGGACTTTCTTTCCTCTGAAATCGACATGCTTTATCGCCAGCAGCGAGTCCAGAAAATGGGTGGTCCAGATACTCTGTGGATCAGCTTTCCTTGAGATGAGATTGATCTTCTTGTTTTCTTCCAGAAGCCATCTGTAATAGGCTTCAAAACCAGTCAGAAGCACTTTGTAGTTATCTGGAAAGCTTTCTTTTAGAAATGAAATGAATATCTCTTTATTCATCGGATCTCTTTGATCTGTTGTGTGTTAATGCTCAAAATAGCCCGAATCCGTCATGCCCGAGTTATTTTTTCGCGTTTAGAAGAATCCCGGTTCCATTGATTAGTGGATAATGTAACCTTTAATCCTGTAAACACGAAGTGTTTACCCTTTGCGCCCTGTATTTAATTCTTTTCATATCTGTGTTTTTCTATTGCGTACCTCTGCGCACTTTGCGTTTAAATTCCGGTCTTAATTTCTAATTATTATTCTGCTAAACCGTTTACAATCCGTTCAACCCCATCTTTTAGTTTCAGCATTCAGTTTCCTTCCGCTCACCCTGAACTCCTTGTCGAAGGGTGAATTACACCAACTCTCACGAAACGATACAAAAGACTTTCCATTGAAAAATAAGCTATTCCGAATCGTCTTATCCAGACCCTGCTGACCCCAATAACTATTACCTTTCAGCCTGCAAAGCCTCCTGTTGTCAGACTATCAGCTGCAAACAACCCCATCTTCTGTCTCTTATTCAGTTTTTTAACTTCATATTCCCGCTTTGAAGCGTGGCTGCGATCGATGCAGGCTTCAACATAAACCAGCTTTACAGGCAAGCGGCTTCGGGTATATCTGGCACCAGTCCCCGCCTGGTGTGCCTGTATGCGGTGCAAAAGTCTGTTTGTGATTCCGGTGTAGAGTGACTTGTCGGCGCACTCGAGAATGTAAAGAACCCAGCTGTTTTTTTTCAGGAGAATATCTTCGGAAGCTGTAAATTCCGGGCTTATATCCGGTTTATCCTTGCTCATCCTTCAGCCAGCCCGGAAATAAGCAACTTGTCAATCATGCTTATGCCTCACAGACAAACCCCAACTGCTCCCTGAGATCATTTATCTCTTTCTGCCAGAAAGAGTCACTTCCCCAGTCCGGAAAATTTCGCCGGAACTGGAAATCCTGAGCCTGACGACTGCACCATGAAAGGAAATAGATCATGCGCATCGCCCTGAGGGGCTCGATACAGCGCAGAGATGCCCTGTCAAAGGTGCGAAACCTCTCGTATCCACTGAGGAAAAGTTCAATTTCCCGCCGGCAGGCATCGGGACGGTCCGGAAGAAGCAGCCACATGTCCTGCACAGGAGGCCCCATTGCCATATCATCGAAATCTATGAGCAGAAATCCTTCGTCAAGACGATCCATGATATTTCCCCTGTGGCAATCCCCATGGATCCTTATCTTCCTGACATCTTCAAAAAGAGGAGCACTGATATCTATGAGCCGCATAGCGGTATCTCTGTACTGGTTCCCGAACCGCGGGGGAATAACATTTTTGTAAAGGTGCTCCAGATCTGATGCAGTCGAAACAGAAGGTTCAATTGTCAATCTGGCCGGAGCATTGCGTCTCTCCCCCACAAGGTGCATCCTTGCAATCAGAGAACCCAGCCTGCACCAGTCGGAATTATCGTTTATCTCCAGTTGACGACCCGAGCGTTTCGGGAAAATGGCAAAACTGATACCGTTGTATTCGCCCAGCGACTCTCCGTTTTTAAAGCACAGTGGCGTTACAACCGGGATCTCTGCCTCCTGACAGTCAAAGATAAACCGGTGCTCATCAAGAATCGCCTCTCTGCTCCATCGGCCCGGACGATAAAACTTTATTACCATCTTATCACCGTCTGCAGCGCGAAGTTCATAAACCCGGTTTATATAACTGGGGAAAGGAGAGATAAGCGAGGTCAGGCGGGTCTCCAGCGCGTGTTCAGCCGCATCCAGTATCGACTCAGGCATGAGATTTTCAAAAGACATGTATTGGTCCCCTACGGTATTTTTCAGAAAAATAGATCATAAACAGTTCTCATGGGATTAAATCAGCACACAAGACCATCCCGGTTCCCAATTCCCAAAAGCGTTAAACCCGGCCTCTTTGCTGCACCTTCTGGAAACATTAAAGCCAGTCTCAGTACAAACCGGGGGTCCCAAACGCTGAACCTGACAGTTGATAATCCATCCAGATTCTCTAATTCTCTTTCTGACCTCTCAGGCAGAACAGCGGAAAGAATAGCGGAACACACTTTCTCTTCCGGCACCCATTCTATTCCACTGAATATCAGTACGCCCGGTAAATATTATTGCAAAATCGGGACGAAAGGAAATAAAACGGTGCTGCCGCTAACCATTCTCAGATAACCGGTTTTGTCAACCGACAACTGCCGTTCACAATTTTTGCATTGCCCTTTCAAGGACAATGCCCTTGAAAGGGATTGGGGAATTTCTTTTTCCAGGGCGTTGTTTCCAGGGCGTTGCCCTTCGCTGGATTAGATCAGCCTTTCAGGCTGGTTAGGAGTTTGCCTCATTTCTATCAACTTTCAGGTCAACTTATGTCTTATGTCTTATGTCTTATGTCTTATGTCTTATGTCTTATGTCTTATGTCTTGTGTCTTGTGTCTTGTGTCT
>JAAYYB010000359.1 GCA_012515615.1 Fibrobacter sp. | reverse complement strand
ATTGGCCACTTCGATCATCTCGACCAGAAACGTACTCTGTCCTCTGGAGAGCCTGTCAGAAGCTCCCACCCGGGTAAAAAACTTATCCACTATGCCGATCTGTGCAAACGATGCCGGCACAAAAGAGCCAATCTGGGCCATAATTGCAATAAGAGCATTCTGCCTCAGGAAAGTGGACTTTCCGGCCATATTGGGACCGGTAATAAGCAGAATCTGGGAATCCTTTTTAATGAGCTCAAGATCATTTGGGATAAACTGCCCAGCAGAACTCATCTGCTCTACAACTGGATGCCGCCCGTCTTTGATCACCAGATCCCCTCCCAGAGCCAGAATGGGTCTGCAGTACTGATATTCGGATGCAATCCTCCCCAGAGAAATAAAAACATCGAGGGTAGCGATAGCCAGAGCCGCGCCTTGAATTCTGGTGCACTGAGCGGCGATCTCTTTTCTCAGGGCGGTAAAAATCTCGTATTCAAGGCTTGAGAGCCTCTCCTCTGCACCCAGAATCTTAGACTCCATATCCTTGAGCTCCGGCGTAATAAACCGTTCTCCATTGACAAGAGTCTGTTTGCGGATGTAATCAGCCGGGACCGCTTCCAGATTGGATTTTGAGATCTCAATAAAGTATCCAAAAACCTTGTTGAACCCCACTTTCAGCGAGGAAATCCCAGTGCGCTCCCGCTCACTTTCCTGAAGCTTTGCAATCCACTGTTTGCCATTGACCGATGCGCTCCTGATTTCATCAAGCTCGGCATTGACACCAGCTTTTATCATGCCGCCTTCCCGTATCGACAAGGGAGGACTGTCGACTATTGCGGCATCGATTTTCTCTGCTAAAGAATCAAACCCCCTCAGTGAATCAAGATTTGCCTTCAACAGAGGGATGTCGTTTTCAGATAACACCTTGATAATCCTGGGAAATACCAGAAAAGAGTTTTTCAGGGCGACCAGATCACGCGCATTTGCCCTCTCAAAAGAGATGCGGCTGATAAGCCTCTCCATATCAGCCACCCTTTTTAAAAGGAGTTCAATTTCTCCTCTGACAAAAGCATCCTTTTTAAAAAACTCCACAGAGTTGAGCCGTTCGGTGATGGATGCGGGATTTTTGAGCGGATTTATCACCCAGCGCTTCAGGAGCCGCGCCCCCATGGCAGTACTTGTTTTGTCAAGGATAGAGATCAGGGTCCCGCCTGTATCATCGCTCTGAAGAGGTTTAAGCAGCTCTAAGTTGCGGATAGTGGCAGGATCAAGTTCAGCGTATTCTGAGAGTGTGCGCGGAACAATAGCAGAGATATGCTGAAGATCATTCTTCTTTTGTTCTTTTAAGTAAAGAAGCAGCGCACCGGCAGCGCTTACGCCCTGATTATAGCCTTCAAGTCCAAGCCCCTGTACCGATACGATTTTAAAATGCCCCTTTATGGCATCACAAGCATTATCATAAGAAAACTTCCAGGCATCATACTTTGAGAGTACAACCGATCTGCTGCAGTCACGCACAACTTCAATAAGGGGGTGCTCCTCAATATCGGAGAGAAGGATTTCGGAAGGATCGAGCCGCACGATTTCATTCTCAACATCCTCTTTGCCAATCTCCTCCAGCTGAAACAGTCCTGTTGACAAGTCACAGACCGCTACACCCACCCGGTCACCTTCAGGATGAAAGCTTACGATGAAATTATTGGCTTTCTCTTCGATAAAACTGTCTTCTGTGGCAGTCCCGGCAGTAATTATTTCAACGATGTCCCGTTTAACAAGACCCTTAGCCAGCTTGGGATCTTCAGTCTGTTCACAGATGGCGATCTTGTGTCCGGCTTTCACCAGACGGTTTGCATAGCGCTCAAGGGCATGATGCGGAAAACCGGCCAATGGTACATTCTCTGCACCACCATGATTTCTGCTGGTAAGGGTAATGCCAAGTACCTTCGATGCAATTTTTGCATCATCGTTGAACATCTCGTAGAAATCGCCCATGCGGTATAAAAGAACCGTATCGGGGTTCCGCGACTTTATTTCGCAGTATTGACGCATGAGCGGAGTGAGATCACTCCGCCCGGGATTCTCGGGATTCGTATCGCCGGGAGCGATCTGGTTCATAGGTCTATTTCATCCGGGTCTGCTTTTTTCTTCTTAAGCCTCTGAAAAAAGCCCTTTTTCTCCATTCCGGGCTCATCCAGACCATCCTCTGCAGTTTCCTTTTCCTGGATAGCGATGTCCAGAAATGCCTCATCATCTGTTTCAGTAATTTGAACCTGAGATTTTTTTTCTGCTTCAGAGGTCTTTTCCTTATGTTCTTCAATCTCTGCAGTATTAACTTTTTTAGTCTCAATTTCAAATTCAAATTCGCTATCATTTTGTACGAGATTTTTCTCAGCATTAGAAGCTTCTACAGACAAATCTGATATCTCAAATTCTGCTTCCTGCTCCTCAGAGGAGAACTCCTGTGAATCAACCTGAATTTCTGCTTTCGCGGTTTCCTCTGATTCTGCTGCAAACTCAACCATTTCGTCTTCTGACTCGGCCGATTGTTCTTCAGTAGCAATCTCTTCTTTTACTTCGGATTTTTCTTCGAAAACAGTTTCCGGTTCCTGAACTTCATTTACTCTTGCATCCTCTTCCGGTAGAGTCTCAGTTATATCCTCCTGAACAACGGTCTTCTCCTGTTCAGGGGGCAACTGGATCTCAAATACAGATGTTGCTTCCGGAGCGGACTCGGTCGCGGGTTCATCAGTTGATGACTGTTCCTGAGATTCCTGATCTACAACAGGCTCATTTTCCTGAGCCTGCAGCTCTTCTATTGAGAAATCCTGTATTTTCTCCCGGGCAATTGCCTCAAACTCCTCAATTCTCGGGAGATCTTCAGTTTTATTGAGCCCGAAATATTTGAGAAATTCGGAAGTGGTGCCATAAAGAAGCGGCCTTCCAGGCTTCTCGCTTCTTCCGGTAATTGTCACAAGCTTTTTTTCCAGAAGGGTTTTCATTGCGCCATCGGAAACAACTCCTCTGACCGCCTCGATTTCCGCTTTGCTGATAGGCTGCTTGTAAGCGATTATGGCCAGACATTCCAGAGCCTGGATAGAGAGCTTTTTAGCTGCCTTCTCTTTGAAAATTTGACGTACCCAGGGGTGATAATAAGCAACAGTTCGGAACTGATACCCTCCGCCGATCTCGACTACTTCAAAAGGATGTCGTTCTTTCTGAAGCTGAACGTTTAGCGTATCTATCATTTTCCTTATGCGCCTGGCATCGGGAGCGTCGGGAAGGATAGTCTTTATTTTTGCAGCCGTCAAGAGTTCATCAGATGCAAACAGGAGAGCCTCCAGGATCCGCAGGGTATCAGGGGAGCTTTCCGGTATGCTGCTTTCAGAGCCGTCTTCTTCCTCTAATTCAATCTCTTCGTCACGTTCCTTTTTACTCATGAGACCTCCGGAAAAACAAATAATCTATGAATCGACCTTCTGAGAATCGGGTTTTTCGCTGTTCTGCTTTTTACGGGAGACAAAGATACTTCCGAAGTTCTGTTCCTGCCTGAATGCGATTTCCTGCATCTTTACAAGTTCCAGAATAGCCATAAAAGTGACAACCAGAACAATCTTCCTGCTGTCAGACTTGAAAAGATCCTCAAAGCGCACTTCCTCATTATCTGTAAGCATCATCAGAACATGTTCGATCCGGTCATCTATTCTGCAATTGTCAACTTCTACCAGATGTCTGGGTTCCTCGCCGCTATCAACCCGCTCAAGCACCTTTTTAAATGCACTCAGCAGATCAAAGATACTGATATTTCCAAGATCCACTTCCTGCTCTTCATTTGTAGTTTCAATCACTTCAGGGCGCCCACGACCGAATGCACCGAAATGCTCAGATTCAAACACTTTGAGAGATTCTGCAGCCTCTTTGAATTTTTTATACTCCAGGAGCTGCTCAATGAGTTGTTCCCTGTTATAGATTCCTTCTTCCTGATCTACAACTTCGCCTTCCTGCGGTGGAAGAAGTTCCCTGGCCTTCAGTCTTATCAATGTAGCTGCCATCTGCAGATATTCAGACGCCACATCGATGTTAAGATCCCGCATCAGGTCAAGGTACTCCAGGTACTGTGATGCGACCAGGGAAACAGAGATATCAACTATGCTGACTTCAGCTTTGTTAACTAAATAGAGAAGCAGATCCAGGGGACCTTCGAAAAGTTCGAGCTTGACCTCGTACTCCTGTTTCTTTACCGACACGCTACAGCCTCGATTTCAACCAGGACATTTTTAGGTAATCCGGACACTTCCACCACACTTCTTGCAGGACGGGCATCTCCCAGTTCTTCCTGATAGATCTGGTTGAAATCTCCGAAAGCACCTATATCCCGCAGAAAAACGGTTGTCTTTACAAGCGATCCTGAAGTCAGACCCTGTGAGGTCAGAATCGCTTTCAGGTTTTTCAATGCCGCACGGGTTTGCTCCTTTAAAGTGGAGCCGATAACCTCAGAGGTGTCTTTATCAAGGGCAATCTGTCCGGAAATGAAAATTAGATTTCCGCACTCCACCGCCTGGCTGTAAGGCCCCACAGGCGCAGGTGCTTCAGAGGAAAAAATAAGACGTGGGATCATAGGAGACACGCTTTTTCGGGAACCCTACTCCACAGTCACGCTTTTTGCCAGATTCCTGGGCTGATCAATCTCACACCCTCTGATAGCGGCTATGTGGTAAGCCAGAAGCTGCAGAGGAATGACCGATAAAAGCGGGCTGAGCATAGGTATAGTTTTAGGGATATAAACCACATGTTTGACGTACTTTTCAATTTCCTTATCGCCCTCGTTTGCGATAGCTATTACACTGCCGCCTCTGGCATTTACCTCCTGTATATTTGAGATTACCTTGTCATAAATACTGTCTTTAATGGCCAGTACAACAGAAGGCATGTCTTTATCGATAAGAGCTATGGGCCCGTGCTTCATCTCTGCCGCAGGATACCCCTCAGCATGCACATAGGAAATCTCTTTGAGCTTTAAGGCCCCCTCAAGGGCAACCGGAAAATTATACGATCTTCCAAGGTAAAGGAAATTATTATGCTTTGCGTAAGTTTTCGCAATTTCTTCGATATGGTTATTCTGCTTGAGAATTTTCTGGACCTGCTTTGGAATAGCCTCCAGTGCCCGGGCTACTGTTACCCCGTCGCTATGAGATATCCGTCGCATTCTGCCCAAAAGAAGCGTAAGAAGAGAGAGTACAGTGAGTTGTGATGTAAATGCTTTCGTTGATGCAACCCCGATTTCCGGACCTGCGTGAAGGTAAACACCGCCATGCGTCTCACGGGCAATTGATGATCCTACCACATTGCAGATACCAAGCACAGTGGCCCCTTTATGGGCAGCCTCCCTGAGAGCGGCCAGTGTATCAGCGGTTTCACCTGACTGACTTATCACAAATACCAGAGTGTTAGGACCAATAATCGGGTTGCGGTAACGGAACTCCGATGCGTATTCAACCTCCACAGGGATTCCAGCCATGTCCTCGATCATATATTTACCGACAAGCGCAGCATGCCAGCTTGTACCGCAGGCTACAAAAATAAGTCTCTGAATGCTGCGGAGCTCCTGAAGCACCAGATTGAGCCCGTCAAGTCTGGCTGCACCCTCATCAACCAGAAGCCGTCCCCGGATGGCATTCTGAATCGTCTCGGGCTGCTCGAAAATCTCTTTGAGCATGAAATGGTTAAAGCCGCCTTTTGCCAGAGAGTCAGCATCCCAGTCGATATTCTGTATCTCAGGATTGACCTTTTTATTATCGATTGTAGTGGTGTTGAATGTACCCTGCATCAGCTCTATCATGTTGTTGTCTTTAAGATAGATCACCTTTTTTGTGTGGCGAACTATCGCCGATGCATCGGAGGCCAGAAAAAGCTCATCCTCCCCCACTCCCACAACAAGGGGCGACCCTCTCCTTGCGCCGATTAGAACACCAGGATTATCTGCAGCTACAACCGCTATCCCGAAGGTTCCCTCTATGTCCTGAAGCGCCCTGCGGACAGCAGAGGCCAGATCCCCATTGTAATATTTCCCGATCAGCTGCGCCAGAACCTCAGAATCGGTTTCCGAGCAGAATTTCACTCCATCCTTGATCATCTTCTGCTTGAGGAGCGAAAAGTTCTCAATAATACCGTTATGAACAACTGCGATTTTTGAGGATTGATCCAGGTGTGGATGGGCATTCATCTGGGACGGGGCGCCGTGGGTCGCCCACCTGGTGTGAGCGATGCCCGTTCCACATCCTCCCGCAGAAATCTTCTTTGTGATCTCCTTGAGGTGATCCACCTTGCCCTTGTCTTTAAAGATGGAAAAACCTTTACCGTGAACGAGTGCTATCCCGGCACTGTCATAACCCCTGTATTCAAGGGCACTAAGCCCCTCAATCAGGATTGGATATGCATCCCTTTTTCCAATATAACCAACTATTCCACACATATACGTCTCTCCCTGCGAAGCAGACCGATATCTGGCCGGCTTACGACAGCAGTTAATATATAATGATACAGAACGGAATTCAAAGCATTCAACAGCCTCTGAAAAATTACCCGCAGAGCCGCTAAAAGGATCTTTAATTTGAGAAGAACAGCTCTTAATCTACTGACCCGTGGCGGTCAGCTAAAGACCCTGCAAACCACATTCCTGTCAGAAAAAGCTTACCTTGAAGAAGGCTTTTTTCTGGAGATACTTAATAAGAAGACTCCAGCGGCAAAAACCAGAATCAAAGAGATCACACCCCTCAGTTTTGAGTTCTGAGCAGGACCGACAGCCGAAATCTCCGGCGCTATTTCAGGTTTACTCCCCTTCTCCACAACTCTCTCTACTGCCGGCGCCTGATTAACATGCAGATGACAATAACCATCCTTGAGATTTCCGCTGATTTTGCATCGCTCACCACTGCGGGTTATGCCTCTACACTGTTCCTGCATCTGATCCTCCTGAAATTAAGCGGTAAAACCTGAAATTGATCACTCTGATTATAGAAAATATAGCGCCTATTTCAGGAGAATCGCAAGTGGTATGAAATCCCGAACACTCAATGCCCGGGTAAGTAGAGATTCAAACTTGTTCTGCTACGATAGGTTTGATCTCTTTTTAACTTAAGGGGAACTCTAAAGATTCATTACGGCTGCGCTGGCGCAGCGAATTCTCGCCCGGCCTGGCTTGAAAAAACCGCATATTCAGAGATACCCTTGAGCTTCGATCTTCTCCTCAGCAATATCTAAATCGAAATTCATCTAATGCGTATTGAATATTGGCCTGGAAGGTAGAATGCACCAGATTTCAAAGGTAATTTGAACTCTGGTGCAGAAATAAATTTCCTAACACGTTCCCCCTGAGCAATCAGGTGGAACCAATCACATCACCGATACCATATGTATAGAAGGCTGTACATTAGCTGAAGTTTTTATCCTGATAATATAGCAACCGGACTGCATTCCCGATGTTGGAATAACCGCACCATCAACAGACGGGCTTACATGCGCACTTTTAACAGTCTTTCCGTTAAGTGCAGCTACAACTATAGATTCAAACTCAGGCAATCCCGTAATTTTGATCTGGTTGCGCAATGACTGAACCACCGGCTGCTGAGCATATGAACTTCCTGTCAATCCTCTTTGACTGACAATGATTGATTGGTTTTCAATAATTTCAGGAGTCCACATATTTCCTGTCAATGCAAGAAGGTAAAGGTTGCCAAGATAACCACTATACCAGTAATCATCCCTTAATTTGAGGACTTCAGTAGCAAACGCATCTGCTATCTGCTGCGTATTGGCCATCGCTGATACTGCAAAACTGCCGACTGCTGCCATATTGTGATTACTTCCACGAACCGATCCATCAAGATTATATTCATCTTTAAGGCTCCCGACTCCAACACCATTAGCCCATGTGGATATTTTTTTTGCCCAGTCACCTGCCGCCCTGGTTCCATGCCAGAGGTAATCTAAAGTCTGCTTATAGGGCGAACGGATTGCATCAAAACTATAATACCCTTTCCGCGATCCCGCACCAGCTCTTCCATCAACAGATTGCCAATCGGGAACCAGACCGGTATTTTTATTTGCAGCTGCATCACGGATCAATTGTGTATCATCTGCCAGTTTATTCCAGCTTTCATCACCGCTGATATCAGCGAAATGGCGGAAAAATGCGGGTGTATAATATGAAATATCTGTTTCGTTACACCCTCCCCACGGGCCGCCACCACCGCAGCCAGGGTAAACAGTGAGTTTACCACTGCAGGTAGTAATCATTCTTTTTCTCAGATTATCTATTGTTGATTTTGCTTTCTCTTTATACCCCCCATCAGGCCATTGCCAGGTGGCAACCACCAGCGCGCAGGCTACATCAATATCACCATCCGTTGCACTGCCTTTGTCTACAAATCCCCCGCAGTTGTTCTTCCACCCCATCAGGCCGCAACCTTCACTGGTGAGCTTTAACTTGTAATATTCATAGAGCTTATCGAATGTTTCCTTGTCGCCCATGTATGCAACAGCAACCATCGCAAACCCTTGTGCCTCTACAAGAGATGTGGTAAGTGGATCAACTCCGGGCCTGATAGTGTTATTGCAGACCTGAAGGTATTTTTTCTTCCAGTTATCATACCAGTTCCTTACAAAATCATTGGAGATTTTTGAACTCTTTACACCATAAGGGTAGACAACATTCTGCGGAAATGGGTATTTGGGTTCCTGAGCTGAAACGATACTGACAGCGGCTATTAAAAACATGGTTACATTTCGAAGTTTTGACATTGCATCCCCCATAGGCACTAAATCGATTAAATTAAACAGACTTGAACATATTATATAATAACCAAAACTACTCAATTTTTCACAAATAGAGCTGAAATTGTTTCACCAGTTTCAATTTTTCTGGAAACAAGATAAACGCCTTTAGCTTTGATAGAGCGCATCGCATTTTCCGGTGTGGTTTTATTAAAGATGGAAATTGTGCGGCCATTCAATCCATAGACACGTACTTTGCCCTCAACCGAAGTTCTCATTTTCTGATAAGGTACAATACGCGGAGAGATCGTTTTCACACTGCCTATCCTGGGTATCCACTCTTCTTTTGCGACCTTTAAAAACTCTATTGCATATCTTCTACCGAACTCTTTTGTTCCTCTGGTGCTGAAATGGTACTGATCAACCTGACCATCAGGTCGGGAAAGCCTGCGCTCTATACCATTTGCTGAAGCGACAGCACAATTGGGAATCATACCCGGCAACTTATTTACTAATGTATTATGGCCGGCACAGCACCCATCATACCGCAATTCACCGGCGATAAAGGGAATACTGTCCCATAATCCAAGGTCTTGCTTTAGATTATCAACTATGTTTTTTACATCTGCGGGCCAGCCGGATCTTCCATTATCAGCCTCTCCCTGATGAAAAAGTATACCTTTGATGACACCTTTTTCCTGGGCAATTCTACAGCGCTTTACCATCCATTCATAGGCACCTCTGGTAATCTTCGTTGAACCATTAGAAGGTTGTGTATGTGCATCGATAGCAGCGTTTTTTCCTTTCATGAATACTTCCAGTTTCTGGCCTGATAATGCACAGGGAACAAAACCGATTTTTATATCAGCCCGGATTGAATCAAGCAGTGTCTTTCCGAACGCATCTGCCGGACCGATCCCTTCATGACAATTATGATAGGGTGGAAATGCTGTGTACCATTGATCGTATGTTCTATTGAGTACTCTATTTGGACAGGGATAAGGGGTCCGGTTGCAGTCACCCCATGCAAGAACCTGAACTCGCGGTGTTGTATCGCAATAATCATCAACACCTTTTGTTCCCTCTCCATCATACTGACCCGCAGCGCCACCGGCCATATTAGACTGTCCAAACAATAGATAAATATGAAAATTTGGATCCGGTGCAGCAAAAATCTGAAAAGCAGGTAAAGCTGCAAATAATGAAATTTGCATCAGACGTTTAAAAATAGCCACCTTCTCCACCCCCCGGAATAATTTAGAGTCTGTACCCAATACCTGCTTAATATAAGAAAGCCAACAAAATGAAGATAGCTTTTTTGTAATCAGGTGATCTTTTTTCCGTTTACAACTTGTGTACAGCAGCAGGAAAATTGTGTAATGAACCGGGGCTTTTTATTTTAAGCCTGAATTACCCAGTTTAAAATCTGAAGAGATTATCAGATATATTTCAGAAGAAACTGGGGCTGCACATATGTTAAATGATGCAGATTTTTTTATTTCTAAAGAGGTCTGGAATTTTCTACAATTTGCATTTAATAAGACATAATAGCAGATTGACCAACAACATAAAGGCAGTATCAATGATGACTTCTGTGCACAAAAAGCACTACGGTTTTCCTTGTTTATTTCAGACTTTTCTGTTTGGATTGCTCTTGTTTTCTTCTACATTCTCTTTGCAGGCCGGCGGGCTTAAACCCCGCCTTGTCGTACTTACAGATATAGGCCCAAATGATATAGAACCCGATGACCGGGAGTCGTTGATTCGTCTTTTTTCCAGTGCAGACCTTTTTGAAATTGAAGCCCTGTGTGCTGGAACTGGTTGGAATACCGGGAATTATCCCCCCGGGTGGAAAGACAGCATCATGGTTACCATAGACGCTTACGAAAAAGATCTGCCCAACCTGATGAAACGCTCAGATCAAAAGGATTTTCTCCCGGACGAATCCAAACAGACGTTCGGGTATTGGCCCAGTGCTGATTATTTACGTTCACGTACCATGCTGGGCAGTTCAAAAATGGGGTATAGTGTGCTTGGCAACAATAACAATTCCGCCGGAAGTGACCAGATAATAAAACTGGCCGATGAGGCTGATGAACGTCCACTTCATATTGCAGTGTGGGGCGGAGGAAATACCGTAGCACAAGCCATCTGGCGAGTCCAGCAGGAGCGGACAACCGATGAGCTCAAAACGTTTCTTCATAAATTACGTATCTACACCATAACCGATCAGGACAAACCATGGACGGCATCTGGAACAGTACCGAATTATTCCAGTAGCTCGCACCAGTGGATGCGCAGAGAGTTTGAAAAGGACCTTCTTTTTATCTGGGACGAGTGTGCGTGGCTTCATCAGAATTCCACCGGTGTCAACAGATGGGCAGAATATAGTTCTAACATCCAGGGACATGGTAATCTTGGTGCCATGTATCCCAAATACCGTTGGGGTGTTGAAGGCGATACACCTTCGTATATGTATCTGATGGCTCCGGGGTTAAGCGATCCTGATGAACCCATGCATGGGAGCTGGGGCGGCTATGCGCAATGGATGAAAACCCAGGATGGCTCAACGTACGCCTACGTAAATTATAATGGTACCCCTGCATATGACACCTGTTATAAATATGTCAATTATTTCTACAGGGCCAATTTCAATAATTTTGCTGCCCGGATGGATTGGGCAAAAGATGGAAGTGGAAACAGAAACCCAATATTGGTTGTTAATAATGACAGCACCTGTTCGGTTTTGACTGTCAAGCCTTTGCAGGGTACAAGTATGATAATAGATGCTGCGGGATCGTATGATCCTGACGGTAATACTCTGTCCTTCAAATGGTGGTTTATGCCTTGTGCCGGTACGTGGAAGCAGCCGATAACTATTGCTGATGCCAGTTCAGCCAGAACTTCAGTCAGCGTTCCTTCCGGTTCAGCAGGAATGAATTTTCATTTAGTATGTGAGGTGACAGATAACGGGTCACCTGCACTAACCAGTTACCGCAGAATAATTTTTGAACCAACCGACCAGATGACAGGTGTCTCCAATATCACAAATCAAAAAATGCAACTCCAGAAAAACAACCATTCAACCGCGGTTTTTGATATCACAGGGCGCCGGGTATCCCTGGCTGGTGGACACATTGGAGTTACAAGTCGGGTAGTTTTGCGAAAAGATGAACTTAACCGGACGCAACCTCTGGTGATTATTGGTAAAAACAAATAGCCCGGCTGTATAAAGAGATCTCTGGAATACGGCTACGTTCCCCTTTGCCTGTTTGTAAATTAGCTGATGTCTTTGGTTCCACTTGTTAATAATTTTTCGCCAGATTCGTCTTATCCTGGACACCCAGAATCCGGTTTTCGCATGTAATTCGGGCTAATGGTTAAAACAGGATGTATAATTTTACCTGGAGGTATGAAATAGATCAATCGGATGTCATTCAATATAGAGATAACAATCTATTGTATGAAAAAACATACAAGTGCTACCGTGGAGCATATCACAATTAATTTTAAACGAGTCCAGATTCATTATCAAAAATTATAACCGGACTCATATTCAAACATAAACCGAATAGACAAAAGAGGTTGCTTTATGCCACCTGTCAGAAAGCCATCAACAAAACTGTTACTACTGATTTTAATTTACTGTAATATCTTTGCAGAAACTGCTTTAGCACAACCAACGTTAACCATTTCCCGACCCACTCAGGTATACTCATCCGACACAAGAATATGTGATGCTGTTTATGCAACACTAAAAAAAGATAAAGGTAACGTTTTCATATTCACGTCAACCTGGAATTCCACCTTCAAGTTCTGGGGCCCCCTATCTGATCCTAAAGCAAATCTTGCAAACGCAAACAGCACGCTAAACAGCAACCTTTTCACAATTCCCCCAGCCCTTCAAACACATGTTTCACATAACTATGCTGCTAATGTTTCAAATTACGCCAATTTTTACTTAAAGAATGTTATAGACATCGGTAAAAATGAACTGTTAGGACTTCTACATCTTGAATACATGAGAAATTTTTTGCCTGCTAATGACCCTAACTGTCCTAATTGTCCATTTTATCCCGCAATTTATAGAATTGGTTTATGCTACTCAAATAATTCTGGCGATTCCTGGATTTTCTGTGGTGATATCATTGGGGTAAATGACCCCTCTATTAACAAATTGCCAAATGGTGAGTTAGACGGGGAATTAAATATTGGAGGAGCTCCCAACTTAATAATTGGTGATTACATTTATGTTTATTTTAACGAAAAGAGCCCTTCAACAGCAGAAAATTATCCTTCGGTAGCACGAGCTAAACTTCAAGAAGTAATTGAATCTGCAAGAAACTCTACCGTCACAACATGGCAGAAGTTTAATCAGGCTTCAAACAGTTTTGATCAGGATGGATTAACCGGTTTAGGTTCTCGTATAATCAACGGATCCGGACTTGATGCCCATACTGATGCTGCATATTGCAGAGATTTGAAGAAATATTTATTACTCATTCGTGATAATATAAACACTGGTCTATTTATGTATAGATCAACTGATGGCGTGACATGGTCAGATAAACAGAGAATTGCCAGCGATGTTACTGTAAATCAAGAAACACGGCATCCAGCTTACCCCTTCTTTGCAGCTATTTCAGATGATGCTAATTCAGTCTCAAGTGTAGTAGGTAAGAAATTTTATATATACTATTTAAATATGCGCTGGCCCACCTCCTCCTCTACTCCGATGGCTGGAACAGATTTGCCTTTACACAGGGTTCAAGTTAATGTAAACAGCCCATCACTGGTCAGATCCATTTTAAATGCTTTTCTTGATTGATTGAAAACAAGGCTTAGTGGCGCCTATCAGCTTGGTTTTCACGAATCTTGCGCATAGGCGTCCTTTCTCTTGCTGAAAAAGACGGAATATGTGAAATAGTTAACGCCTTCTGTAGATACCGATGCAAAATCGGTCATTTTGCTTGAGAATGATCGGTCACTTTCGGTGAAAATTACAGGTATCATTTTGAGTGATAACGGGCACTCACACTGAGTATCGGAGTGTGAGCGGCGTAGGTCAGCATTTTCCAATTATTGTTGAATGATCCAGTCAGAAGCTTCATTAACGCTGGAAAACACAGTTACCCCGTGGGGAAGGTCTCCCCTGTGCTTTTCTCCGTGGCCGGTCAGAACATAAAGCCCTTTGGCTCCGACTTTTTCACCGAACTCTACATCGTGGGGATGATCCCCGATCACAAAAGAGCTTTGAAGATCTACAAGGTACTCTTCTGCTGCTTTATGAAGAAAAAAGGGCTTAGGCTTTATACACTCGCACTCGTCATCTCTTTTATGCATGCAGGCATAGTGTTCTGTGATTCTTATTCCACCCTCAACTAACATTTTCATTACATTACTGTTGAGGCACTCTGCATCCTCACGACTCATCTTGCCCAGCCCAACCGACGACTGATTGGTAACAATGAATAAGAGGTGCTTTTCCTGCAACTTACGCAAGGCTTCAAATGCACCAGGAATAAAAGAGTCCCGGGTTATGTTTTTATCCCTGCGGTCATCGTAAATTATTGTCCCGCCCTGATCCAGAAAAACAGCAGATCTCTTCAGCTTTTCATTTTTTTCCGGCATGTTTTCTCCCGGTTAGAGACAGGATCTTTTTAACAATATAATGCTTAAAATATGTTCGCAAAACAGAAACTTTACTGAAATTGTAACCTTTCAACTCTATGTGGCAATCATGTTGCTTATAACTCTTTTTTTACACTATGTTGATCAATTCTGTTAACTGGCGAATAGAATGACCAAATCAATAAAAATACCTTTATCAGTAGTAATGCTGGGGATGGTGAGTTTTTTCACCGATTCTGCCAGTGAAATGATTTACCCTCTTATTCCAATTTACGTCGCAGCGCTTGGATCCGGAGCAATCGCATTGGGGGTGATAGAAGGAACAGCCGAAACAACCGCCGCATTGCTGAAGCTTGTAAGCGGTATCATTTCCGATAAAATAGGCAGACGTAAACTACTTGTTTTGATCGGCTACTCTATTTCCACCCTGGCAAGGCCCTTCACCGGCCTTGTCTCAAATGCCTGGCAGCTGGTTTTTGTAAGGATGGCAGACAGGGTCGGGAAAGGGATCCGTACGGCTCCACGCGATGCGCTCATTGCATCATCGGTTGACCAGAGTATAAGAGGAAAAGCTTACGGGTTCCACCGTGCCATGGATCACCTTGGAGCTGTTATCGGGCCTCTTCTTGCAGTGGCCTCCTTACTGCTGCTTGTGCTCTGGTTTAAAGTTGAGGATCCCATCTCAGCATTACGCCTGACTTTTCTTCTTTCGATCATACCCGGAATTCTGGCAGTGCTGTCTATAGTATTTTTTGTCAAAGAGGCCGCGCCCGTGCAGCGCGCAAAAGCATCACCTTTCAGATTCACACTTCAGAAGTTTGATAAAAATTTCCTGAGATACCTTCTTGTACTGGTAGTATTTACACTCGGTAATTCCTCAGATGCATTTCTTCTTTACCGTGCAGAAGAAGCTATACGGCAGAGCGGGGCAGCACTGAAGATTGTAAACAATATCGGACCGCTTCAGACTCTGCTGCAAAAATTCGGCAGTCCGCAGGAGCAGACTATGCTTATAAACCTGCTCTTTCTTCCTGTAATCTGGAGCTTCTTCCACGTGATTAAAGCAGCTCTTTCAACTCCTTTCAGTGCATTGTCAGATAAAAAAGGACGAAAATTTACAATAAGCATCGGATGGGCAACTTATGCTCTTGTCTACTTCTCATTTGCTTTACTTATATTTCTTCCTTCAGAAGGACAGGTCGCCGCCACTTTTATTCTTTTTGCAATTTATGCACTATACTACGCTTTTTCGGAAGGGGCAGAAAAGGCCCTGGTAGCAGATCTGGTTAAAGATGAGTACCGCGGCAGTGCATTTGGAATGTATAACTTTGCAGAAGGACTGAGCATGCTTCCTGCGAGCATTATTTTCGGCTTTCTCTATGGGTACTTCAATCTGAAATTTCCAGGTTACGGTGGTACTGTCGCCTTCAGCTTTGGAGGTATTTTAGCACTGGTTTCTATAACTCTGCTATTGACTTTAGTTAAAGAACCAGAAAAAGTCAAATTCAGCTATCAGTAATACCTGACTTATGCATCCGGGAAGGGACGAAGTGCATTTAGACCTTGTAGTAGAAAGGCTTGAACAAACCGCAGGTGCACCACACCGGTGGAACATCTGCGATTTGTGGAAGTCTTTATGCACAAGGGATATGCGCAGTTCACCCTGATCCTGGTGCATAAGTCAGGTAATGGCTACAGGAGAAATCTATGGGACAAATTCCCGGTATCTGTAGAGAACAAAGACGGATTGAATCATTCGATGTTGATGTCAGGGGCAGACTGCGCCCTCAACATCTGTTCGCTTATCTGCTCAACTCAGCCTGGAACCATACAAAAGAAACCGCCTTTGGATTCAATGAACTCTCAGAACGCAATCTCATGTGGGTACTTAATAGATCTCAGATCCTCATAGAGAGATCTCCAGAATGGGGAGAAGAGATTCAAATCGAAACATGGGCTAAACGCACCGAGAAATTTTATGCGCTACGCGATTTCTCGATCAAATCCTCAACAGGTGAGAAGCTGGTCTCCGCTACTTCATCCTGGATGATTCTCGATAAGACCTCAGGACGGCCACAGCGGTTTGATTACAAAACCCTCAGCTTTCCATTGGTAGATAAAAACGAAGTGGAAACGAGCCTGGGAAAAGTGCCGGAATTGACAAACAGTCATCAGACAGCTCAATACCGGGTACTTTACTCCGATATAGACATTAACAAGCATGTGAACTCTGCCCGTTACCTCCAATGGATGATAGACAGTCACCCATGCGATTTTCTAAAAGAATCAGAAGTTCGGTCTATCGAAATCAGCTTTTTATCCTCAGCCACACAGGATGATAAAATATTGGTTCTTTCGCAGAAAACAGGAACCGAGGAATTGTACTCTGTGAGAAAAGCCAGTGGTGGGAGGGAGTTCTGCAGGGCAAAGATTTTCTGGTCCTGATAAAAAAAAGCCCCCACAGTCGTATGACTGCAGGGCCTTCTAAACTATAATACCCCCGACAAGATTCGAACTTGTTACCCTCTGCTTAGAAGGCAGATGCTCTATCCAAATGAGCTACGGGGGCATTAATTTCACATTTCCTGATCTGTAAAATAGTTCAGGGAAGACTCTTCCGGAAACTGGATCTTCGGCAGCACCAAGAACCTCACCGATTGCCGGTCGATGGTCCGGGACTGCGTACCCAGCCCCCACTACGAACAATATATCCCTACCTCGGGGTGACTGGATTGGCTCGGCAAAGGAGCCTCGCCGCTGCTCACTACCGTTCGCGGTCGATGGTCTCCCGGGACTGCGTACCCAGCTATTATTTCCGAACTGAACTATAGGAATAGTTCAGTTCGGAGATAATCGGGGTGACTGGATTCGAACCAGCGACACCGTGGTCCCAAACCACGTGCGCTACCAGGCTGCGCTACACCCCGTTTATTTCAAAGAATCTGCAAACGGTAAAATATATATCACGACAGGAGTTTTGGAGTGGAAAAATTTGTGAAGAAGAGAGTCAGCATGCAGGAAAATACTGGTTAATAACCGGTCGGTATCTTTTGCCCATAAAGCGGGATGCAGAATCTTGAGGACGACCGGAATCAAGAGCTATGTGGTACCCCTCCGTAGACTTCAACCCGATTTTATTTTATAAATAAGCTCTTTAATCCGATACCCGCCTGCTATTTTACCGCTCAAATTATCCATTCAAATCAGACCCGATATTCCTAAGCATGTTCCATGTCTAATATGTTTCCTACTTTTATGCATTTTGAGTAGCCTTGAAATAGTTTTATACTATTAGAGAAAGGAGTTTTATGAAACCGCAGTTTCTTGTTATTAGTATTATTTTGTCTTTATTTGTGTTTTTCGATGTCGGAACCAGCTTAGCTGAAGCTCCGTACAGGGTCCATCAAAACTATGAGGACACTGTCCGCATAGCGATCATCTGGAACAATGCCACTGGAGTCAGGTCATGTGATTCATCAACGCTGCCTGTCGGGCAGAAGACCCTTGACTTTGTCAAGCTGGCACTCAATCCGGAAAGAGTTCCCAATATAAAGGAGCTCCGGAACACTACATCCAGCCCTGTCACCTGGGAGGATGTAAAGGGACTATGGGGTGCAGACACAACCCCTCATGTAATCGTGCATGTAAATGCAGGGTGGAGCACGGGGTGGAACGGTCCTGAACTTGACACCATTTTTTCCAGGGCAATCGACCTGAAAATCGGCATAGTCTCCATCGGAGATGACGCAGCCAATCTGTCCTCAAAAACTTTCGGGTTCGACGGTGTAAGCAACATGCCGGAACCGCTGAGTGATGCTACAGATATCGATTCTCTGTGGATCGGGCTTTTGCGCGCCAACGATGATCGCCTCAAGACAATTGAGAACGGGACTCTGGCCTATCCAGGTGTCAACGGGATCATCTCCAACGCCGTCGATTCCATCCTCAAAGATACACTTGTCAACTTTCTCCCTTATGGTGAAGGGCGCTGTGAGGCGGATGCCGACCGCTACGATATTCTCTATCCTCACTGGATAACCATGCTTGGATATCAGCAGGGATACTGGGACGGAGAAGCTCAGCCGGGAGCAAACGAACTCAACGTACTTGTGGCAATCCAGGACACCACCAGCCAGAACCTGATCAGAAGAGGTGTCGCACTCTCATTTCAGCCCTCATTTCTGGAAAACAGCCTGGCATCTCAGCAGCTCACCCACGATGCAATTATGTTCGGTTCGCTGACACATACACTCTCGGTTGCCAACAAAATCGTGATCACAGTCTCTTCCGATACACTCCACGCTGGAGAAACAGCAAACGTTTCCGCTGTAATTTTTGACCAGAAGGGGATTTCTCTCACAGAACTTCTTCCGGGGGTTCAGTGGCAGATTGTAAATCCGGAAGCGGGCGACTCAATTTCGCGCAGCACCGGTGGCACAACATCCCTTACTGGAACAAAGGCCTGGCGCACTATTACAATAGAAGCAAGTGTGGTGGATCCAAAAACCGGCTCCCTGATCAGGGCGACCGCCGAAATCGCCATCATACCAGGTGATCCGCACCATCTTGACATTCTTACTACCCCTGGTGTCCCGGCAGACATGCTTAATGACAATTACACTCAGGTGGCAGCACGACTCAGCAGCACCAACCCCTCTATTACCCTCTATTCGATCGTTCGTGACCGCTTCAATAACTTAGTCCGCGCCTCAGATCAGGACCTTACCACCTGGACATCGGCGGACCTTGCAATAGCCAGAGCATCCGGACAACCCCTGAATGCTTCAGTGGGAACAGTGTCGCTTTCAGGAAACGGTTCAACAACTGTCAGTGCCGCAGAAGGCAGTCTTATTCCAGATACGGCATCTGTAAATGGTGAAACCACAGCAGTCAATGACGCTGTTACGGCTGACACCGATGGAGACGGGCTCATTGACAGGGTTGTAATCCACTTTGATGTCCCGGCCACCGTTGCACTTCAAAACGGAGCTCCCCTGACACTTATCCACGACGGCAAAATACTTCAGGTCAGTGGCATCAGCACACGTTCCGGAGGAGCTGTCGATTCAGTTTTTTACCTTGAGGTAACCGAGGATGAGACCTGGGGACTGCAGACAGACTGGACCGTCACCCTCAATGGTACGGTAAAGGTCTCATTTTTTGAGGATGCAGCAGGGTATCTTGACATTTCCGGAGTAAAAGTAAAAGACGGCATAGGGCCGGTGATTGAAAAAGCAGTCCTGCACCCAAGCAGCATGAGATACTCCGATACACTTTTTATAACTCTCAGCGAACCGGTGAAAAGAGGTGATCTTGCCTCTATATCCCCGCAATCCGCTTTTAATTATTATCTATTTACCGATGAGACCAGCCCCGATTCACGGATACTTCAGAGATCCCGCTTTGTTTTCGAAAGAGAGACTGATTATACAAATCAGGTCAGAATAATCCTGTCCGATCAATCAAACTCCAATTTTGAAATCACTCCCTATAAAGACAAAATGCAGTTTGTCACCGGAAGTTCCGATTCCGGGGGCAATCTGCCGCCTGGAGCCTCTGTTTCAAGGAAGGTCCCGGTTGAGATTGCGGGAATAAACAGCATAAAAATATCCGTTTATCCAAACCCCCTCACCCGGGGCTCTATAGAATCACTTCCGCCCCGGGTCCGGGAACACTTTGCGAATGTAATTGGGACGATCCGGAGTGGAATGCTTGTGGCTGTCTATTCGATAAAGCCACTGGTGCAGCAGACAGACGGCTCCTACGGCATCGCTGCTATCTATGATGCGGTCGGAAACCTGATGGCCGGTGATGTCAGGCTCAAGAAAGCAACAACATCGATCAACTACGGATTTATGTGGGACGGGAAAAACCAGAACGGAAGAAATGTTGGAACAGGTACTTACCTGGCCGTTATAAGATGTAAAGACATGGACGGGAATGTTTTTATGGAGCAGGTAAAACTGGGAATAAAAAAGTAGAGGGCTCTCAAGCCCTCTGATACACAATCCGGCCGCCCAGGATCGTACAGGTCGCGTATCCCCGCAGTGAGAAACCCTCAAATGCGGTATTACGCGATTTTGAAAAGAAGAAGTGCGGGTCCACAGTCCACTGCGCATCCGGATCTATTACCGTAATGTCAGCCACGGCCCCCTCGGAGAGAGTTCCACCTGAAACACCCAGAATCCTGTTTGGAACATGGCTCATTTTTTCCACCATCTGTGCCGGTGTTAAAATCCCTTTTTCAACCAGAGTGCTCATCACTACACCCACAGAGGTCTCGAGCCCAATAACACCAAAAGCGGCTGCATCAAATTCCACATCTTTTTCCTCAGGCACATGCGGGGCATGATCACTTGAGATTACATCGATAGTACCGTCGACCAGTCCCTCTATCACTGCATCACGGTCAGATGCTGTACGAAGAGGCGGGTTCATTTTCTTATTTGTAGAATACAGCCCAACATCTTCATCTGTCAATGCGATATAATGAGGACAAGTCTCTGCACTCACTCTCACACCACGTTTCTTTGCCTCACGGATCAGCCTTACCGAACCAGCAGTGGACACGTGCATTATATGGATTCGGGCACCAGTATATTCGGCAAGAAGGATATCCCTTGCGACGACTATTTCCTCTGATATGGTAGGTATTCCCCTCACTCCCAGACGGGTAGAGACCACGCCCTCGTTCATATGCCCTTTCTGGCTGAGCGCCATGTCTTCACAGTGGCACATCACAGGTATATTGAACGATTTGGAATAGTTCAGTGCATTGCGCATCAGGTTTGATTTTGCCACCGACTTGCCGTCATCGGTAACTCCCCTTGCACCGGCTTTTACCATCTCGCCGATCGGGGCAAGCTCTTCGCCTTCAAGTCCCCTGGTAATCGCCCCTATAGGATAGATCCTGCAGGGGCAATACTCCGCACGCTGGATAACGTATCTTATCTTTGATTCTTCATCCAGTGCAGGTATAGTGTTTGGCATGCAGGCAACAGCGGTAAATCCGCCGGCGGCAGCAGCCTGGGTACCTGTAGCAATAGTTTCCTTGTCCTCACGCCCGGGTTCCCTCAGGTGAACATGCATATCCATCAGGCCCGGCACTACCCATTTTCCGGACGCATCGATTATCGATGTTCCGGCAGTGTGAAGCGGTATCTCGTTGAGCAGAGAATAAATTTTTCCCTCACGAATAGAAACATGCATGACCTGGTCTATTCCGTTGGCCGGGTCTATGACTCTTCCATTAATTATAAGTAATGGATTTGGAATTCGTGAATTGTCGGGCGGAATAATGGTCGCGCCGTTTGGTTTTTTAAGCATTTTCACCGCCTCCCAGCAGATACAGTACAGCCATACGCACAGCGACTCCGTTTGTCACCTGTTCCAGGATCACTGAATTGGAACCGTCGGCAACATCGGAAGAGAGTTCCACACCCCTGTTTATAGGGCCCGGATGCATGATAACGACATTTTCAGGCAATGATGAGAGTTTATCCATGTCAAGTCCGTAACGATCCCGGTATTCTCTTATGGAAGGGAACGCACCGCTTGATTGACGTTCAAGCTGAAGTCTCAGAAGCATCACTACATCCGCCCCCTCCAGTGCCTCATCTAAATTGTCGGTTACCGGTACCCCTATGCTCTCCCTGTGCTGGGGAAGCAGCGTGGGAGGACCGCAGAGGACCACATCCATTCCCATTGTGCTCATACCCCAGGCATTGGAACGGGCGACCCGGCTATGAAAAATATCTCCAATGATAGCGACCTTCAGCCCCTCAAGCCTGCCCAGTTTCCTCCTGATAGTCATCATATCCAGAAGAGCCTGTGTGGGGTGCTCATGCAACCCGTCCCCGGCATTGACAATCACAGCATTGGTGCATTGTGTAAGGAAATGCGGTACCCCGGCAGCACAGTGACGAACCACTACCATATCGATTTTCATGGCTTCTATATTGCGGATCGTATCGCGCAGGGTCTCGCCTTTATTAACTGAACTTGTCGATGTGGAAAAGTTAAGGGGACTTGCAGAGAGTCTTTTTTCCGCCAGCTCAAAAGAGATTCTGGTACGGGTGCTGTTTTCATAGAAGAGGTTTACTATTGTTTTTCCGCGGAGAGTGGGAACAACTTTTATCTCTCTCTCTAAAACTTCATGAAAGGAATCCGCAGTGTCCAGAATCAGTGTGATATCGTCTTTAGAAACGCCCTCAAGCCCTAGCAGATGCTGGATATGCAGTCCCATCGGTCAGTCACCTTCCTCCAGTTCCATTAACCACAGTGAATCTTCACCATCGATCTCCGCCACTTTCAAAGCGACTTCCTGCCTGGGCAGAGTATTAATCTCTTTTCCGACATAATCGGCCATTATTGGCAGCTCCCGGTGACCCCTGTCAACCAGAACGGCAAGCTGTATAGTCTGCGGTCTGCCGAAGTCGACCATGGCATCGAGCGCGGCCCTGACGGTTCTTCCTGTATAGAGGACATCATCGACCAGAACCAGATCCATGCCGTTTATATCGAACGGGATATCGGTGACCTTTACTTCCGGCTGTTTGAGAGCCATGCGGTAGTCATCCCGGTAGAGGGTGACATCAAGGGTCCCCGAAGTCAGGCTAAGCTTTTCTATCTCATTGATTTTACGAGTGATACGTTGTGCGAGGAAAACACCTCTGGTCTGCATTCCAACTACGCCGAACCGGGAAAAATCACGATTGCGCTCAAGGATCTGGTGGGTGATTCGGGTGAGCGCAAGGTCAAGGCCGTGACTGTCCATCAGCAGTTCGACTTTTTTCATTGTTAGCTAAAATAGTATGGACTGGGGAGACAAGGCAAGAGGTGAAATTTTTATTTTTTGAGGATGTGACCGGGTCATGAAATATCAGTATTGGATTTGAAAACTGGATCGGGAAAATGTGTGATGAAAAATGATTATTCCTTAAATCTGAGCCTCTCCCGCGACAATGAGGCTCAGAAAAATCCATCAACTGAAAATCTCAGCAACAAACCAGAGTCCCGGAACCATGTAGACAGTCTTGTTTCCATCAGCGTGATTGAAAACCCTTCACGTGCAGTCAAATGCTTTAAGGAACGATTTTCTCTATAAGATTTGGATAACCTTTATGCACAAGTGATAAGTGCAATTCGCACTGTCTGAGTGCATATGTCAAATAGCATAATACTATTTGTGACCCTTCCCCTTGAATGGCGTAAGCGCAAGTGCTATCGGCAGCCAGACTGGTGTAGTAAGCACTGCCCATTTAATAAAGAAAAAAACGAAATAGCCGACTGCGGGGATCAGAAGCCAGTAGTAGAGCCACGGCTGGCTGAAGACATTGATATCAAATTGAAAGTTATTCCAGAGAAGATTGAGGTGTTTTTCAATGATTTCGCTCATAAGTCCCTCTTCTGGTTGGGTTTGAAAGTCCTTTACCGAAAATCTAAGATCTGGAAGCAGTTGAAAACAATCCCATTTTATCCATCAGCATCGCTCAATTTATATTCCTTAAATATGAGTGTGTCAATCTGCAATTAAGCAGATGCACTTTTTCCATTTGCATATTCCTTTTTGAATGGAAGTTTCAGATGAGCAGGAACTTTTTCTTATTCTTTTCAGCTTTCATTTTTTTAATTTGTGCAGCATTTCAGGCCGATGCCCAATGGTCGCAGATGAACGGACCAAACGGCGGCAGCATAAAAGCATTAATAACCGTCGGAAACAGGATTCTTGCCGGAACCGATAATGGTCTCTTTATCTCATCCGATACAGGCTCAAACTGGAAACCAGCAAATGCATATTTACCCGATGATAATCGTTTAGAGACTCTGACAACAAATGGTGAATATATCTTTGCCGGCACTCTCCGGAATGGTATCTACAGAACCGCTCTCAGTGACTCATGCACATGGGTGAATGCTGCTGAAATTTACCCTGATGATTTTATCACCTGCATTACTGCCCTGGGTAGCAGGGTGTTTGCCGGGATGAGCAGCGGAAAACTGTTTATTTCCAATAACAATGGTGCAAACTGGTCCGTGAATGATTCAAGCTTCAGCAATCCGGTGCATTCCATTGCCATGCGCGATTCAATTATACTTCTCAGCGCAGGAACCGGCCTGTTCATTTCCACCGATAGCGGAGTGACCTGGAAAAATCCGCAAATCGAAAATACTTCTGGAATTTTTTCCCTGCACCTTGGAGACAGCGTATTTTTCGCCGCTGACAGTATCGGGAAGATTTTCCGGTCCACTGACAACGGCTACAGCTGGACTCAGGAAATTAAAGGTTTGGACAATACACGAATAAAGGCATTTGCTACTGAAGGCAGTACAGCCTACTGCGGTTCCAGCTCCTACTCTCCCGGTGAGATTCCAGGTGTATTCAAGTCAACCGACAGAGGCGAAAACTGGACCAGAATAGATTCTGCTTCTATGGATAAAAATATCCTTTCACTTGCGTTGAGTGGAGAAAGAATCATTGCAGGAACTGAATACGAAGGCGTGTTTCTGAAACCTGTGAGCGAAAATGTCTGGACTGGTAACAGTAAAGGGCTGTGCCCGGCGATTTCATGTTTGTACGTTACTAATTGCGAGCTTCTTGCCGGCACCGAACACGGACTTTTTATATCTACAGATGGCTGTAAGACATGGAAGAGAGCAGGTTTCATTACGCCAGATTTGAAAATCACAGCCCTGACCCGTTGCAACAGCACTTTTTTTGCAGGAACTGAGGCTGGCGGGATTTTCAGCTCTATTGACAACGGCGAAACGTGGCGCAAGACCGATGCATTCGATTCGACCTTCTGTATAGCTGTAAACGGCAGTTTTATTCTTGCAGGAAACACTCGGGGTATTCAGCAATGCCGTGTTGATGATTCTGTCTGGACCTGGGTCAATCAGGAATTCCCCGGTAACGGTATTTTATCTATCACAGCTCACGACAGTATAGTATTTGCCGGTGGTCACAATACCGGCGCATTCCGTTCTATCGACTACGGAAAGACCTGGAGCGTGATAGACACTACCGGTTTTCCGGCATCGCTTATCACATCCTTTGCAACCTGCGGGGATACTGTTTTTGCATCATTGCGATCAAAAGGAGTATATCGCTCTACAGATAACGGCATGAGCTGGTCGAAACTTGAAGGATTGTCATGCAGTAATTTTGGGAATCTCGCAATTATCAAAAACACGCTTATCGTTTCGACCTATGGAAACACCTATTTTACAAACGATTATGGTTCAACCTGGCAGGGGGCCGGCTTATGCCTTGAAAACAAAAGCGTATGCAGTTTTTTTACAGCAGGAAGCCAGCTTTATGCCGGTACTGAGTTCAATGGCATTTGGCACTGTTCGGTCTCAGACCTGTTGGTCCCGGTAATCAGAGGACAGCGGCAGCGGGCTATCCCTCAAAGTACAGATTTCAAAATAAGATTTATAGGAACAAAAAATATTGAGACAACATTAGAGTTTACACTGTCTGAGCCCGCGCAGGTAAGAATTGACATATGTGACATATCCGGCCGTGTAACAGTCTCAGCGGTTAATGACTACTTTAATACCGGGACAAACAGAATAAAATGGAACACCCTGGACATTGCACCGGGTTTCTACGTAGCAAAAATGCATGCAGGAACGAATCTATCGGTTGTGAATTTTGTGAAAACAAGGTAAGCGAATAATAACGACATGGGGCAAACAAACTTTTTTTCTCTATCCGTGCTGAAGTAACAAATTCCGGGGTAAATCAATTCGATGCCGGATTTCAACACCCGAGTTTTGGCATAAATTACCTTTATTTATGATGATGACGCTGGTCCGGAAGTTGACGGGACAGCCCTGAAAATTTCAATGAAACCGTATCGTCTGAGTATTTAACGTCAAGACTCTGATTTGACAGTGCACAGCCGGGTTTAACGGAGGATAAAGATGAAATCACGCCCATTTTTACTTGTCACCTTGTGTTCTTTTCTACTGTCTCCTGATGTCCATTCAGATACTATGCAGGATATCATAAAAATTGCTCCTTACGGAAACTCAATCACACAGGCGGATGGAAGCCACCAGAGTTATCGCTACCCGTTATGGAAAAAGCTGATCGATGCCAATATCGCATTCGATTTTGTTGGAACAATGAATACAAATTTCTCCGGCAATCCCAACCGGCCCGACTATAAAGGGAAGCGTTTTGATGCTGATCATGAGGGCCACTGGGGCTGGCGAGTAGATCAGATTCTCCAAAACATCAATAACTGGCTCAATCAATATACCCCTGACATGGTTTTAATGCATCTGGGCACTAATGACTGTATTCAGGGGCAGACCATAAGCGAAACCCTCAATGAAATCAAACAAATAATCGAAAAATTGCGTAATGATAACCCGTCTGTGGTTATTTTCATGGCCAATCTAATCCCCTGCAATGCACAGGGAACTCCGCCACGCATCACCGAAATCAATAATAGAATAAAACCATTGGCTGAGGAATTGACCAGTGAATCATCACCGATCATTTTTGTCGACCAGTACAGTGGAATCAATTCTTCCGAACTGTACGATGGAATACATCCAAATGCTGTTGGTGAAGAAAAAATGGCAACTAAGTGGTTTGATGCAATCGACGGTTATCTGGCAAGTACCCGGACAAAAAATATTGCACCATTTGCCAGAGTTTCCAGTCAGAAGTCTGCTTATCGAATTGAGCTTGTCTGTTCTCCAGATGGACATGAATGGAGTAGAAAATTTTCCAGAAGCAGCCCTGTTATCGACCTCATGGGAAAAAGAATGGGCTTCGATGGAATAGAACAGACCAGAACAAACAGAGTGTATATCATTCAAGGAAATCAGTAGATACACCTTACAACAGGTTCCGGAGGCCAGTGAAATTGCTTTATATAGATCGTCTGAGTTAACCTTTTTTGATACACCATTTAACTCAAATGTATTTCCCGAAACGGCACCCATTGTTTCTTTTACATCATTTTAACAAGGCAAAGGATAAGAAAAGAGCCAGCGAATTGAGGTGTTCCATAATTTGGAACACTTTATTCATACTTTCCCCTAAATCGGCGATTACAGAATAAAGACACCTTTATATTATTATTGTGGCATTTATCACATTTATTAATATATTATAAATAATGATCTTTGCAGATTGAGCATTTGTATTGTATAGTCAGGAATTGTATCAGAAAAAACTGACTTTAATTGAAAAATATGGAAATTAAAGCACTACCTACAATAACTACATTTTTAAAGGAGAAGGTATGAGCATTCTCAAAGGTACAAAACGTTCTGCTATGTTGCTTGTAGCTGTCATGGCTATAAGTTCGTACAGTCAGAACTCGGTGACGTATAATGTCAACGATGCGAACCTGATTATCCCCCCGGGAATCTATGGCGTATTGATGGAAAGACTGGGGAGACAATTTACAGGTCAAAACAGCAGCGGCCTCTTTGTCGGGACAAATTCACCCATAAAAAATACCAACGGAATGCGCCAGGATGTAATAGATGGTTTTATCGAATGCGGCGTTACAGCAGCTGAATGGCCGGGAGGTTGCGCGGCTAACGGATATAACTGGAGTGCCAACAAAAGGCCTGGAAATGATGTCGGCGTCGACAGGTTTATTGAATTTTGCAAACTGACAGGGGCCGAGGCCATAATTGTTGGTAAACCGAACGGCACCGACGCCGCAAGCAATCTGGCCTTTTGCCAATATGTCGTCGACAGTCTCAAATATCCACTAAGATGGTTCAAGATTGGCAATGAAGTATGGGGTTGCGGTGGAAACAAGAATGTCAATGCATACAAAGGTGATTATACTACAAATTATGACAGATTGAAAAATTACTTTAGCGAAAAAAATATCAAGATAGCTGGAAGTATAAATTATGGCGGCAGCAATGAATGGATGAACTCATTTTTTGACACCCATAACGGGAGAATTGATGGGTTTGAGATACACGAGTACCTCTATTTCCCGGACTCTTACGAAAGCGTAAACCCGCCGGACAACCAGTACTGGGATATTGTCCATCGCGCCTATGATGGTCAGATTGGTCCTAATTTGCGTAGAATGGTTAACACCCTCAATCAGAGAGATCCGCAGAATAAAGTTAAGCTGATATTCGATGAATGGGGTGACTGGCTTAAAGATGTTGGTGATGGCTGGGAGCAGAAGGCCACGCTTATGGACGCTTTATCTGCATCAGAGCATCTCCATCTGTTTATGCAGCATTCCAGCCGGGTTGAGGTTGCGGGCCTGGCTCAGGCGGTAAGTGTCATTCATTCACTCATGAATATCAACACACAGGCGCAATTGGTGAAGACCCCGACATTCTATGTTTTTAAAATGTTCAAGCCGCATCATCTCAACGACGCCAAGGTGGTGCCTACCACACAATCCAATTTTGAAAAAATTAATAAATCTGGTAAAAATCTACAGGCGGTTACATCTTTTGCCTCTGTAGACAAAGAAGGCGTTGTCAGCATCAGTTTTTCCAATGTCGACAAGGATGCCGATAGGTCGGTAACTGTTTCTTTGAACAGCAATATTGCAGAGTATGTTGTCAAGAGTGCCGAGGTCATTACCGGACCCGCTATCGGTTCAGCCAATGAATACAACCAGGCTGAACAGATAAACATCAAACCTCTTGATTCAAACAAATACAACCTAAATGGAAAGCAGCTCTCTGTTACTCTGCCTTCAAAAAGCGTAGCAATGATCAGACTGGAGCCGATGCCTGTTTCAGTAGAACCTCAAAGCTCACTGCTTAAAAGTGCAGCCACATTTTCGGTTAAAACCGGAGCCGACAGAAGTGTGTTCATCAGCTCATCGGCAAGCATGAATTCACCGGTGACAGTAAGTCTGTATGGAATAGACGGCAGAACTTTAATCGACAGAGTGTCTACACAGTTCGACAATGGGAACAGTATCTGTTTGCCTGGAAACAAACTGAAGAACAAAGGTATTTACATTGTTAGAATTCAGGGAGAAAACCTTAGCTTTACAGAGCAGGTTGTCATCTCCAGGTAAAGATCAGCCGTACCTTTTATTACATTAAAAGGTACCCGTCTCAAATGAAGTAATCAAGGTCACACTGGCTTCCACGCCAGTGTGGCCTTTTTAATTTAGTAACATTTTTCTGGAGTGTTTCGGTATATAGATCGGTATAGGATCTTAAATTAATCAGGACCCGCCCAGCCTTCGACTTCGATTTTTATTTCGGGCACTACGATAGATCTTTGGCTCACCCCTGGTAACTTAACAGTTTGAACTAATTCACCTTGGGCTTTATTTCACACCAGAGGTGACTTATGTATTTCACCCCGGAGGTGACTTATGGTATTTCCCCGGAGGTGACTTATGGTATTTCCCCGGAGGTGACTTATGGTATTTCCCCAGGTGACTTATGGTATTTCCCCAGGTGACTTATGGTATTTCCCCAGGTGACTTATGTATTTCCTCAGGTGACTTTTTTGTTTACACTGTTTCACCCCAGAGATGACTTTATGATTTAACGTGTTAAGTCACTGTTTCACCCCAGAGATGAAATTGTGACATCGGATTTTTAGGCACTACGTCATCTCTGGGGTAGATACACGCGGATTTCTTCCGCCTTTAACCAATAGTCACGTCCTCTTAAACTAATCAACATTATAATTTTTTTATTAAACACCATATCGTTTCTAACCATCTGATTTTCAGTTAGTTATGTTTTTTAAATATTATGCCTATTTAAGCCTGACTAAACATTTTAATAGCAGAGCGGGAAAATATGACTATATTATCTAATGTGGCTAACTGAGAAAAACACAGTACTCCACTTGATGAAATACCAATAGGGTGTCCAAATACTATTGTTTCTTTTCAGATAGGCAATAACAGATCTGGTATGTGGATATTCTCTATACATATATAGTTCCAGGATAAAGGAGACGCTATGTGGTGGCTATTTAAACGTATAAAATGGGAAATCACTACAATTGCTTTTACATTTCTAATTCCATTCTCATCTTCCATTGCCGCACCACACGAGGGAGAACAGTTCTCTTTGAAGCAGCCTGATGGAACAACAGTACCGGTACTTGTGTGGGGTGATGAATTTCACCAGGACGTAGAGAGCCCCGATGGCTATACGCTCGTGCGGGATAAAGACGGATGGATCTGCTATGCCAGCCTTTCCGCTGATGAAAATGAGTACATCTCAAGCGGCATCAGATACAATCCACAGGGGCGTGCACCATCATTAAAAAAGAAGATGCGCATACGCCTGGAATCAATCCATAAAAAGGTGCGTAAAAACAAGGAAGTCCTTGGCTACATGAAGCTTATCGAGCCAGAGTCTGAACAATCACTCCTGTACTCGCCATCTCCTCTTGATGAAGGGGTAGAAACTGCCGAACCCAGAAGAGTTACAGGGCTGACAATTCTTATTGACTTTCCCGATGTAAAATCGACTACCACCAGAGAAACAATAGAGAATTTCTGTAATCAACAGGGTTATACCGGAAACGGCAACAATGGTTCTGCCTACGATTATTTCCGTGATGTATCAAATGGCCAGATGCTCTATACCAATGTTGTCACACAATTTATCACTGCCGACAATGCCAAATCCTACTATGACAGGGGCGAAGGTTACGCCTATGTCCAGGAACTGCTTACCAACATTCTTAACAAATTGAAAAACCAGGGCTTTGACATGAGCCAGGTAACAACCTCAAACAATCGTGTCGTTGCACTTAATGTCTTCTACGCCGGATCAGCCTCAGCAGGATGGGCCAACGGACTCTGGCCCCATGCCGGGTCCTACAGGGGCGGTGTCACAATTAACGGGATCGGTTTTTCCAACTACCAGCTTGCCAGTTTAGGTTCAAGCCCCAAACTGGGGACATTTGTCCATGAAAACGGCCACATGCTAATGCACTGGGCCGACCTTTACTCCTACGAGGATCATTCAAACGGCGTAGGCAGATGGTGCGTGATGAACACGATCAACCCCGCCACAAACCCCCAGCAGCCAAACCCTTATTTCAGAAAACTCTCAGGCTGGATCACAACTACCGACATCACAGGAAATGCCAGGGGAACTGTTTACGAACACACAGCAAACAGCCACAGTGCTTATACATACGTAAGAAATACAAAGGAGTTTTATTTAATTGAGGCGCGCAGGCGTGATGGCCGAAGCTCAGGGCTTCCGGCAGACGGGCTTTTAGTGTGGCATGTACACACTGACGGGCGCAACACTGATCCCGGAAAAGGATTCCCACTGGTTGCGCTAGTGCAGGCCGACGGGAAAAGAGATATGGAAAGGCTGGTTAACAGCGGCGACGCAGGCGATCCTTTCCGACTCAATTACAACATCCGATTTAACGACCTTACAAACCCGGCGGCGAAATGGCATGATGGGACCGGGGCAGGAATTGATCTCGCAGAAATCAGTGCCCCCGGCCAGGTAATGACATTCAAAATCGGTCCGGATGCTGAGGTTGTCAGTTACAATCTCTCTGTAGTAAACGGGAGCGGCAGCGGAAGATATTCTCCAGGTGAAGTAGTTACCATCAGCGCCCCGGAAACAGGCCCGGGCGGAACATTTTTGCGCTGGTCAAGTTCCACACTTTCACCCTCCCAGACATACAGCTGTTCAACAACCCTTGTGATGGGTAACGGTGATGCCACTATTACAGCAAACTATACAACCCCCGGCACTATTCCAGGAACGACCCAGGCTGAACAGTCCGGCTACCAGCAGGGGACCTCCGCTAGTACAGCAACCGATTCCGGTGGTGGCCAATATGTCAACTTTTCGGCAACGGGTGCTTTTATAGAATTTGTAGTCGATGTACAGACTGAAGATACATCTGTTCTTTCCTATCGCATCTCTTCCAGTTCCAACGCTGTCCTTAAAGTTCGCAACATGAACAGCAATACGCTGATTGATTCCGTAGCTGTTACAGGTACCGGATTCTCTCAGAGCTGGAGAACGGTGAATGGAAACCGTGTCGCGCTCACCCCAGGCAGGCAGATCTGGAGACTCGAATCGTCAAGCGGATCATTTAACCTCAACTGGTTCCTCTCTAAAGAGCTCTTTACACTTACAGTGCAGAACGGGACCGGAAGCGACTCTTATGCTGAGGGTACGAGTGTACCGGTGAGGGCGGACTCGGAATCTGGCAGCTTTTTGCGCTGGTCAAGTTCGTCTCAAGCTGTCGATCAGCCCTATTCTTCCCTATCAAGTATTAGACTGGATAGTACTGACATCACAATTACGGCTCATTTCTGTACTCTTCTCTCTTTGCCTGGAGTCATAGAAGCTGAAAGCGCCGGGTACCTTCAGGGAATTACCACAGACATAAGTAGCGATGAGGGTGGCGGGGGAATACTCCAGATAGGAAATCCTGGTACATTAGCGGAATATCTGGTAAAAGCACCGGTTGCCGGCATCTACGGTCTCTCCTTCCGTCTGGCCTCTACTGAAGGAGCCAGGCTGGTGCTGAGAAATATGAAAAACGACATTATTCTTGACACAATCAATGTTCCCCCGACCGGCGGCCCCCAGAACTGGCTCAGCGTTGAGGGCAGGCAGATTACATTAGATACTGCGATTGCAGTCTGGCGTATTGAATCGGTATCAGGCGCCTGCAATTTCAACCGTTTTACAGTGAGTGCCACAGGATCACTTCTGGTAGTAAACGGGAGCGGATCAGGAGTTTACACAACCGGAACTGTAGTACCGATACAGGCTGCGACACCAGCGGAACACTGGAAATATTTCACGGGCTGGACCTCAGATGCATCAACTCTGCTGTCAATTTCCGATCCCTCACAACCAGTTACTACAGTAACTGTTGGCGACATTCCGATTATTGTAACAGCAACCTATGCCGACTCCCCCACTGTGGGAATCATCATGCCGGGTGGGACGGATAATGTGGTAACTGTAAATGATACTTTTTTCTATGATAATGGCGGGAATTACTACGGATACAGCAATAATTTTTCCGGAGAGATAACCTTTAACCCCGTCTCTGAGGGTTTGGGTATTATCATGAGCTTTGAACTGTTTTCTTTGAGTTTACCGGGTAACATGGCTGCTGACTCATTTTATGTTTATTCCGGAAGCGGTGACAACAAAGTGCTCCTTGACATCTTCAACGGGGCCGCACTGCCGCAGCAGATTCGCTCAAGCAGTCCCGACGGCCGGATTACTGTACGTTTTGTTAGTAATGGAGCTGACAGCAGTGCAGGATGGAAAATACATCTGACATCGGAAAATCTCCTCAGCATTTCATCTCCGAACCGGATTCCTCTGACCTTCGGTATTGAAGCTGGGAGAAATGGAACCCTCAACTTCCAGCTTCCGCGTACTGAGCATGTAAATATAAGGCTTTACGACATGCGTGGAAGGATGGTAGCGGTACTTTGTGACGCAAGGAAACTTCCAGGCTTCTATAAAATCGGCCTGTCAGGATCAAAGGGATCGAAGCTCAGCAGAGGATTCTATGCAGCTACCCTGGTTGCGGGAAGTTACAGGAAAAACGTCGCTGTTCATTACAGATAAGGGAAAGCCGGCTAGAGGCAATAATTAAAGTTTCCAGCCTGAACAGCGGCTAAAGTTAAAACGGCCCCGGCCTTAACTGGGCCGAGGCCGTTAAATCAGGAAAGTCCGGCTGTTCGCCTTCTGTTTTTAGCGAATCTCACCAGAGGTTCCCTTTAATTGACTACTAATAGAGCACCCCCTTTCTTCCAGGGTCGTTCAGAACTGACTGCTCCCCCTGATAGAGACAGTCAGAGGTCATTGTGCTGAATTAAATATTCGTGTTCGACAGGATTATTATTGCAGGATTCTTTCCACCCGGATAAATTTTACCCAATTGTTTTTTGTGGAACCGCGACCACAATAATGGTATAAATTTAGTACTTCCGATCCGATTCCATAATAGAGATGGTTTTAAAATACAGATGAACCAAAGTACAGCAGATCTCCAAAAGACTAATACCAGGCGAAACCTCCAGACTGCAAAAAAGGAAGGTCTGTGCTACATACCTGCCCTGGACGGGGTAAGGGTGATAGCAATCCTGGGGGTTTTAGTGTGGCACTATCTCCCGGACTATTTTTTCATTAAAAAAGTTGCTCCAATGGGGAGACTTGGTGTAGTGCTCTTTTTTGTCCTGAGCGGATTTCTTATAACCAGAATCCTTCTGGACGCTAAAGAAAAAGCCAGTCCGGGCAAAACTTCTTCACTTTGGATAATACGGAGTTTTTACATCCGACGATTCCTCAGGATATTTCCCGCCTATTACGCTTTTATTCTGATTGCTGCGATTCTTTCGGGAGATGTCAGGCAACACATACTATGGTACATAACATATTCGGCAAACTATATGTACTGGGTCAATCTGAAGATGTCGGGGGTTTTGTTTCATATCTGGAGTTTGTGCGTTGAAGAACAATTTTACCTGTTCTGGCCTTTTGTGATCATTTTTCTTCCTTTGAAAAGAGCAGTCTGGGTAATGACATCTCTGATTGCGGCCAGTTTCTGTTTTAAGGTGTACGGAACCTGGAGTATGATGGATGGCTACATGATTTACAATTCTCTACCCGGTAATCTTGATCATCTTGTCACCGGGGCGCTTTTTGCAGTGTTCCATACATATTTTAAAAGTGACCGTCTGGCCTCGGGATTATTTCATGCACTGGGAATATCTGGATCTCTGATGCTTGTTATTTTCAACATCTTACCACACCTGGGGATCGGCGGGCACACCTTTAACGTGATAAACGGCTCTCTGGGTGAACTTTCTGCTTCACTGGCGTTTGTATATTTTATTTACATTATTATCGAACGCAAAGCTTACATCCACATTTTTCTCAACCTGAAAGCAATCCGGTACACAGGGAAAATCACTTACGGCCTTTATCTTTACCACCTCGTTGCCATAAGTGCATTCAGATATTTCTTCCCTGTCTTTGACAGTGGATTAAACAGCACGCAACATTTTTTCCTATATTGCGCATTTTCACTCTTTCTGGCCATAGTATCTTGGGAGCTGTATGAGAAACCGGTCAACAACTTCAAAAAGAGATTTTTGTATCAAAAGTCTGAGTATCGGCAGGGAGTGAAAAAAGAACGTTCTATTGCACGAGTCTAAGCAAAAACGTTATTTTGGGAAAGATTACATACAGTTCGAAAATACAATAACTTTTTCAAAGGAATCCTGATGAAAAAAGTACTTACTGTCTCAATTCTTCTATCTCTATTTTTTTGGATGGCTGTAGCTCAGGAACAAGAGACTCCAGACTATCCCCAGGTTTCAATAACGACTACCAAAGGAGAGATTGTTGTTGAACTCAAACCGGACAAGGCTCCAGTAACAGTTGAGAACTTTCTTGAATATGTCAAGTCAGGGTTTTATGACAACACGATCTTTCACAGGGTGATTAAAGGGTTTATGATCCAGGGAGGCGGCCTCACTGCGGATTTAAACAAGAAAAAGACCCGTGATCCGATCCAGAATGAAGCAGACAACAGGCTCTCAAACCGCAGGTACACAATTGCCATGGCCCGGACAAATGATCCACACTCCGCAACCGCACAATTTTTTATCAATACTGCAAGTAACTCCCCGCTTGATTTTAAAAACAAATCTCAGGCAGGATGGGGATACTGTGTATTTGGCAGAGTTGTAAAAGGCACTGAGGTTGTAGATGCCATTGAGAACGTCAAGACATCGGGTAACGGTATGATGAATGATGTGCCTGTGGAACCGATTGTGATCAAAAAAGCAACATTGCTTGACTCTGATCAGAGAGTAAAATTCGATTAAAGAGGGCCCCTGAAATTAAACCGGGAACCGCTCCAGGCAGTTCCCGGTTTGTACTTATAACCCACACCCATTCTTTCAGACTCACTAAGACAGCACAGCTGAAACAACTGTCAGGTCAATGCCTTATATACATGATATTTTTCGTCACCTCCAAACCACCGGTGGTTATCCTGAGCAGATAATTGCCATTCTTCAGATTCTGCAGAGGGAAAACAGTCTGTCTGGAATTTTCAGCGATTTTTGCAGACAGCTCCATAACCTTCTGACCATCAAGAGAAAATATTTCAGCTCTGATAAATGAGTTTGAACCCGATGTATAGACATCTATTCTTCCGGGTTTGATTTTAATAACCGGTTTTCTAAAGGAATTGTGTCTATTTACAATTGAAGTCTGCCCTTCGATTTCCAGCCGGTCTATATTTGGCCCTCCATCAGAAGCATTTGAGCGGAGAATTATAGTATTTACACCCTGAACAAGTGTAACGGCAATCTCTTTCTGTTCCCATGTTGTCCAGGCTCCGGTTGTCTCAAATACCATGGATTGAATTTTCTCTTCTCCGTTTACAATTACCGTAAAGCTCCTTGCTGCAGCAGAGCCGTTTGCATAGGTCAGTGTTACAGTTTTTTCGCCGGCATTATCAACATAAACCGGAATTTCAATCGATGATCCGGCTTCATTATTGACATTGGCATAACCGGTGCCTGAAAATCCGCTGTTTACAGATTCTGAGACTCCCCCATTTATGACAGCATTTTCTGCTTCGTAAAGATTCTTGTTGACTGGTGTAAACCGGGCGGTTAAACTTAAATTCCTGTCTAAAGACGATACGGCATATTCACCCTCAGTACCGGTGTGATCCCCGGCCCAGCCCGCAAACTGCCATCCTACAGCCGGTACCGCCGTAAAGCTGACTGCAGCTCCTTCAGCCAGTCTCGCTCCCTGCGGCACCTGGGTAACTGACCCGTTACCTGACACGAGGGTATTAATTGTATAATAGGTTCTGTTATCTGCCAGAAAGAATGCTTCTATTGTTTTATTTGAATTCATCGTTAAAGATATCGGATTATCACTGCCTGAGATATCTCCTCCCCAGTGATCGAACATGAAGCCCTCGGCTGCCGCTGCAGTCAGAGTTAGCTTTGTATTTGCAGGGAAACTTCCGTTTGCAGGAGTTATGGTTCCCTCTCCTGATGAAACTGATGATGTCAGATTAAATACTTGTGTACCCCCCTGAAATAATGCAGTACAGGTGATGTCACTGCCACCCATGGTAAATGTAAATATTTTTCCTGTAGTTTCAGCTTTCCCGGCGTCATTGGTCCATTTCTGAAAAACCTCTCCGGAATTCGGCCTGACTTTCACAGTTATGGATACATCCTGCGGAAAAGTATTGTCGCTTTCAGTGATCATCCCGACATTTGCTTTATTTGATAACACATTCACTTTATAGAGGGGCTTCAACACAGCGGCCAGTTTTGCCATATCAGAATTGGATTGCAGCTCTTTTATACCCTCACATACAAACTTTGCCATGAAATTGGCGCCCATTTCCTGAAAATGCGTCCCGTCCGATACACCATCAGGGAAATTAGGGTATTCTCCCGCATCAAGTCCCAGGTAGATGAATTTTGAACAATATGTTGCCCCCATTCGCTTTTGTAGTGCAACCGACTTCTTCTCCAGATCTATAAAGGACACTTTGAGTTCATTGGCTACATTTATCATTGCCCCACGGTAATTGTTTTCGTTCTCACAGAACACCTCTCTAACTGCATTATCTTTCCAGGCATTCATGTTCATTGGACTTACCAACACAGGAATTGCGCCCTTTGCACGGGATTCTTTGACATATAATCGTAAATACTCCTTATACTTTGTGGTATCGGTATATCTCTCGGGTTTGCTATAATCCCGGTCGTTATGGCCGAACTGTATAAACACATACTCTCCAGTCTGTAGCGTCGATACAATTCCTGCCCAGCGGCCCTCTTCATAGAAACTTCTTGTGCTGCGTCCGCCAATTGCCGCGTTGTTAATTGTCACAGTCCCGTTCTGAAAGAATTTCCCTATTACCTGTCCCCAGCCAGTCTGAGGATACTTTGATGCGGCATAATTGCAGACAGTAGAATCACCAATAATGGTTATCCTGAAAGAGGTCTGTGCCCAGATAATTGTCGATACTACAGAGAGAATCGCCACAAATATCAGACATTTTGCCCCGGCGCTCCTGCTTCTGCGACTCTTTTCAAAAGATATTCTCATCGTTTCATCCTTTTTATTGATCAGATCGTTTTATTTTCACTGAACATACACTTCTTTTATCTTTTTACATCCTATTGAACAAATATGAATCTCTGCAGATTGCTGAAGTTATCCGGCGCTGTTACACGCATCAGGTAATTTCCGTGCTTCAGATTATCAATCCGGAGTAAAGCTCTGGAATCAGCGGACAGCTTTACAGTTCTGCATAAGACCTTTTGGCCGCTGAGATTCAGTATCTCTACCTTAAAAAAGGATACCGGTCTTCCTGAAGTGATCTCAAGATTTCCAAATCTATACCGGAATGCCGGTCCTGCAGATGAACCTTTCTTTGCAGATGCAGAGGTCTGGCCACTTATTTCCAGTTTATCGATATTAGGCCCGCCATCAGCGGTATTTGATGTAAGAGTGATGGTGTTTATCCCCTGTTCCAATAAAAGAGTGATCTCTTTCTGTTTCCAGGTTGTCCAGGCACCGGTTGCCTCAAAAGTCTGGGAACCGATAACCTCACGGCCATTTACGCTTATAGTAAAGCTCCTTGAAGCAGCCGATCCATTAGCCCAGGTAAGAGTAACTTTTTTCTCTTCGCCATTTGTCACATAAACCATGATCTCTATCGATGATCCCGCTTCATTATTTACATTGGCATATCCGGTACCTGAAAAACCGGCGTTTACGCTCTCTGAAACGCCACCTTTAATAACCGCGTATTCTGCTTCGTAAACAGAAGGATCTATCGGAATAAACCGGGAGGTTAAACTGATATCCTTATCCAATGATGATATCACATACTCGCTGTCTTTACCTGTATGATCACCGCTCCAGCCGTCAAATTTCCAGCCCTGAGCAGCAACAGCAGTGAAACTGACCCGTGCCCCTTCAGCTATCCTTGTTCCCTCCGGTGACTGATTGACAGACCCTGCACCCGACACCTGTGTATTTACAGTATAGTAGGTATTATTGTCCGCGATAAAAAAGGCCGTTACAGTTTTATTACCTGTCATTGTTATAGTAGCAGGATTGCTGTTACCGGAAAGATCTCCTCCCCAGTGATCAAACATATAACCGGTTGCGGCAGTTGCAGTCAGCTTTACAGATTCATTGTCGTAAAAATTCCCGCCTGAAGGCGTAATAGTACCTTCACCTGAGGATATGGAGGTGGTTAAGATACGATCGCTGACAGGCAGCTGTTTTCCATCAGTTGTAAATGGTGATGCAGGCAGTCCCTCTGCATTAAAAAGCGTAAGAGCCGGCTTGTTCGACCACCCATACCGTACCCGTGCAGGCTCAGGAACTGATGAACTGCTGACAATTACGGTGTCGCCACTGATTGTCGCCGTAGCCCAGACATAGGCACCGGTTGCCGGGGCAATTGCAAAACCAGAAAGGGATGCTCCCCGTACAGTCAAGCCACCACCGGTATGCCGGAAAATCAGCTTGATTTTGTTACCATCAATAATTTTGGAAGAATAGAGCGGACCGGAATAAACCAGTGAATTTTGGCCATAAAGGTGTGCTTTGGCCGGAAGCGCAAGCCTTCTTCCGGCTTCGGGTTTATTTGGATAGTGCCAGTCACCGGATGCGTAATCACAATTCACTGACATGGCAGTATTTGGAAGCTCCAGAGCGAGCCTTTGCCCCTCTCTTACCTGCGCTACATAACTTAAATCATCCGGACCCGGCGTTCCCGATGTTCCTGACAATTGCCCGAAATAAAAAGGAAAATCCCCCTGGCCCCAGGCAGCCCGCCAGCCTTTGATAATAAGCTTAAACCGATCACCGTAAAGTGGAGAGTCACCCGCGTTGCAGTTATTTTCCCCCTGTATCCAGACAGTCCCCTTTATGCCATACCCCACCGCCGGTGCTACCCAGGTATTCCAACAACCGCCCCGATCCGTGTTTGTAATATCCGGGTTTGCTGCCAGCGTAGCTGGGTCCATCCACTGGGTGACAGTGGTTCCGCCTACCGCAGTAACAACGAGCCCCACTGCCACCCCGGTGGTCTTTTGTATCTCTTTCCCGAAAAAATACCCGGTAGCCGAGAGATTAGGAGCAGTTGACGGCGATACCACAAGCCAGGGATTCGTGCCGCCGGTACTTTGCCCCGGCTGACGCATTGTACAATACCTGAGAAGCGGGACATTAGCGTTCTTGATCGAATCCGCAAGGTTGGGATAAAAGCTCAATCTCGTATCCATATTAGATTGCCCGGCGACCTGCCATACCTCTCCCACATAAACATTGGAAAGCGTGACAGTGTTGTTTCCCTTTATTGTAAGAGTATAGGGGCCACCTTCAACCATAGGATCAAGCTTTACTTTCCAGACACCGTTACTGCCTGTTGTAGTTGATTTGCTCTGGCCATTAATACTGACTGTTACAGCTTCTCCCGAGGAGGCCTTTCCCCATACTGGTGCCGCTATGTTCCTCTGCAGAACCATGTTGCTTGTAAACAACCCGTTAACAGAAACATTTGCAGTAAGCGTCATAGCCGCCAAAGCAATGCACAGTGAAAAAACATGAACTATTCGTGAAAACATCCATTCCTCCGATTCTATTATTTACTTTTTTTAATGTCTGAAATACCGAAACGCAATTTCAATTCACTTTTTTTCTTTACCTGAACTTTACAAGTTTGTCATCAATGCTTTGATTGATAAAACTGAGTTTGATCCACTCTGCACTGAGAGCTCTGCTGCAGATTCTTACTTCATCAATATAGCCTTTAAAAAATCCGCTTTCGCTTGTTGAAACCCTGTTACCAATACAGAGCGCCTCAGTAAGAACGCGCTTCCTGATCCCCCCATAGACAGTTGTTGTGCTGTCTACACAAATGCCATCAACATAAAGATACTGTTCTTCACCATTTCTTACAGCAGTAAGAAAGTGCCACTCACGGGAAGTTATGGGCGCACTGTTACTGTTCCATGCATCTTCAACACTATATTCATAGAACTCCACAAGATTGGCTTCACTTACCTGCAAACCGTACAACTGGTTGCTTTTAGAGACAATTTCCCGATACCTGTTATCAAGTGTATCAAGATATACCCAGGCACTGATTGTATAAATCCCGTTCTCAGGAAAATTCAGTTTACTGTCCGCAGTTGACGGCATTGTTATATAGTTTGATGTGCCGTCAAAGGCTCGTGTATTACCTATACGACCCGTTACGCACCGTTCATCAGTACCAGAGAAAATTCCAAAAAAATTGTTAGCCGTAGCATCTTTGAGCGTGTCACCTTCCGGCTCTGAAAAATGCCAGACGCACTGGAATCCCGATGCAGTATCAAAAACTCCCCAGTTTCCTTCACCGGCGTTTAAATTCTGTCCCCAGTGCATGTTTACAAACTGTGTATCCTGACTGCCATAAACAGTGTCAAGAAGCACCCAGACAGCCGCTTCCATTTCATCGGAATTAAAATATTCTATTTCATGAGGTAGTAGAGCATTGTCCTTCCCTGTAAAATAAAGATCACTGCCATTTTCCCGGGCCGAACCAAAATCGAAGTTTTCCCGGTTCAGCCGGATCAGCACAGGAAAATCGTACAGGTTATCGCTTATAGCTGCACCCGTGGCAGACATATCAAGGATGAGCTTTTTTGAGACGACCTTCACGGTTCCATCATCCGACATTTTACACTCTACGAAAGTTGTCTCACCAGATCTCATATAAACGCTGTCAACCGCTGATACAAATCCACTTGGGGATTGAGTGGCAATCAGAAGGAAGGTGCCGGCGGGGATATCCTGTAATGAAAAACTCCCGGTTTTCATATTTACAACAGCAATTCTGTCCAGCCCCAAAATCTGCAGACGCACCTCTGAAGCTGTGTCTGCAATATCAAGCAACTTCCCGCAGGCTGTTCCTGACGGCTCCAATGTGCTCAGCGGAAGTTTAACGATCTGTTTATCTGGAGTAATTTCACATCGTATAGCTGATGCATTCCTGTGACCATCGTTTATTTCAATTATATAATCACCTGACAAAACCCCATCTATTTGAAAGTATCCGGAATCATCAACGACCGTTTCTGGAACACGGTTTTTTTGATCCTTTACAGACGTACATATATAATTTTTGGGATGAATATAAACCGATGCACCAGCAGGAATGGAATCAAGCTTCTCATACCTGACACATCCGACAATCTTCGCCTCTCCCTCATGGCCTATTCCACCGGCAATCTGGTTTCCACAACTTATAACCAGAAAGCAAAAAAGGGGAAGCAGATAAAGGGGTGATGATCTGTGCGGATTCATTTTTCACCCCTGCTTTCCTGCGGAACATCAGGTCTGGAGACCGGAAAAATCTGGATATTCATGTGGAATGCCCGGTCGGGGTTCTGATCACTCTGAGCCATGGAGATGATCTTTTTCCGGAACGCCCTGGTTTCCTCCTTGATCTTTTGAAATACCTCACCGGAAACAGAAAAACCCGCCCATGAGATCACCCGCTCTTCACTGGATAAATTTCCCAGAGCATATTTTGCGCTTTCCATCATTTTTTCGGCATAGGAACTCAAAACAAGCTCACGTCCCTCAGCATAAGCACTGATACCGGAAAAACGACAATCATACCCCCCATCACATCTTCTCTTGACAAAACCGAGTTTCTCAAGGAGCTTTACCGCTTTCTGTGCTTCACGCGCAGTAATTGACGGCTCAACTAATTGTGCCAGCCGGCTGTAATCACCATAAAACTTGTAGAATGAAAGAATATCATGAATAACCGCATAATACCATTTCTGGTAATACTCATATTGGTCAGTTGTCAGAAGATTCGTACTATCCTTTTTAAAGTTAATGAGGCTGTCCAGAAGAACCTGTTTACAAGTAGCTTTCTTTTCCTGGTTAAAGTTCACTAGTAACTCAAAATAGGCTCTTTCCCTTTTTTCAACTTAAGAAGTCTGGCAAATCTGGTAACCCGCTCAGCCGACAAATTCGCCTTCCCTTTAAGGACCATGGTTATGTGAGCAGGTGAGTTAAAGCCGACACTGGCAGCAATAGCACGATATGAAAGAGGCTTTTCTGATGATGCCTGAGCCGCATACCAGTCTTTGATGAAAAGCCTGTAATCGAGATAGGAATAAATAGAATCCATGGTTTTCACGTTTATAATATAAGGGCAAATGGTTTCGATGTCAACACAGAATCTGTTAAAGAAAACCATCAATTTCGATTTCTTTTTTTACTTGTTTTTTATCTTTATCTCATTGAATTTTAATTGATTACACACTTTTTGGTGTTAATATCTGATAGCATTTTGACATTATTTTATACTTGTACCAACCGGGGATCTGAGTTATTCGCCTCAAAGTCCTGAATAAAGGGGGCACGATTGCAGATTTGTTTCAGCTGCCATTTTCGTACCCTGCACATCGGGATACAAAATGGTGGAGAGATTTTCGCTTAAAACCGTCATCAGGTCTGACCTCCGGATACCCGAGTAGACGCTCTGGTGATCCGGCCCGTACAGATCTGAAAAAACTCAAAGCTTGCCGATTTCCCGGTAATATAAAGAGTTACAGTATTACTTGCTGTCTTATAAAAGGTGAACAGAATTTTTGATTTCCTGGTGCAGTAAGTTAATTATATTATCCGCGACCTAATACTGATTGCTGATCCCACACAAAACGACCAGTATACGCATTTTTTAAAAACAAAAAGGCGGTTCAGATGCGTTCCTTTTATTTTTTTATTTCAGTTTTTGCATTAATCCTGACTTTTTCAGGTTGTGGTGACAAAAGTAATGGTACAGAAGAGAAGAAGGATAAGAGCGGGATATCAAGTCCGATCAATAATGCGGTTACATCTGATTTCGTTATAGTCTCTTTCGATATTGCCAGAACAAGAGCGACAAGTCGTTACCTCAATGGGGTTGCAGAAGTTGAATATACAGGTAGTGAACCCTTGAAGTATGTTGAGGCTTATGTCACCTATCGAGATAAAGCCGGAAAGGTTATTTATAAAGATTCTACTTACCTGAGAAACGAAACATCTGTTTGCCTTTCAGAACCGCCCTCATCATATTACGAAAACTCCTTTGTTTCTCCGGATAAACCGATTGCATACTACATACTGATCGAAGAATTGTCATTCAATCCATCAGAAATCGCCAAAACAGAATTTGAATTTACCGGTGACAAATTCACGCCATTTGATCCAGTATCAACAGTAGCACTTTCCGGGAATCCTTATGAAAACAGTGGCTACCTGCACCAGAATTTCACGAATAATGGTTCCGAAATCGTAGACGTTCAATCCAGTATTTTTATTTTCCAGAACAGCTCAGGTGTATCTTATGACTGGACCTATCCGGATGCTTTTAAAAAAATCGGCACAGGATATCTGGAAAGCGATATTATTGAGGGAGATTCTGAAGGCCGTTTTTCGGTATATCCCTCCACCCCGGATTTTGAAAATGATCCGTTGTCAATTAAAAAGACACTTCTGTCATGGGACCCTGCAACTGTTCTTACCAAAAGTTCAGCATTATCTATGGATGATCCCGACGCTCTTAAAAAGTGTATACGGAAAGTTATGGACAATGCAACTGAAAGCAGACGCAAGAGTCAATAAACAGGACCTCCCCGTTTGGGGATTTATCAAATCGCCTCAGCCAGCCATTGCCTCTGCGATAGTTGGCTGTATTCCATCCGTTACAGGTAATCTGAAAATCTTTTGTTAACTCAACACTTCACACTGAGGTCACTATGAAAGCATTTTACATTCCATGCGTGCTTCTTCTCTTCATGCTGTTTTCCGGCTGCGATAAAAATCCCCAGTCACTACAAAAAGACCAGGAGCAGCAGATAACCAATATTCATGCAAAGCTCAGTAACATGGACCGGGAACTTCTGAGTTTATGTTCAGATTCTGTTCTGAGAACCAATGAAGTAGTCGAAAAAATAAAAGAGAAAAAAATGAATGTGCTGTTTGCCAATGATTCCCTGGTAGTATCGGAAATGTATAAAGACGGACCGCTTTTCATAGTGCCGCTGTTTTCCAAACCGCCATCATCAATAGATACACAGGCAATAATTGAAACAGAAGAAGCCTTACCTAAAAGCCTTGAAACATCTAATTCCCCCGAAGGTGAAAAAGTATATCTTCTTGCAGCTCTTGACGGCAAAGGATTTGAAGACTGGACAGGAGATATCAGTAAGATATTCGCAAAACAAAACAGGGGTTACACCATAGATCGCTCAATGGCAACACTTGACAAGCTGGCTTCTGTCAGCGATGCCAGTGTTGTTCTGATTTATTCTCACGGGAATAATTTCGGCTCCTCTCATATCCCCTCCAGAAGTTCTGTAATGCAGGAGCTGACCTACTGTGTGTCCTCCAGTGATGAACCTACGAATGAGCTGAGTAGCAAGTATTTTGAAGATATTCACGACCGGGCGATTCTTTTCTCCTGGGACAGGGTATCTGTAAACAGCAGATGGGAAGCGCTTGTGTCGGGAAGTGCAGGGGAGCAGAAGTGGCATTATGCTATTACCGGTCTTTTTGTAGAAAAATACTGGAGTTTTTCCCAGAAGGGAATGGCTTTTCTTGCCTGCTGCTACAGCGGTCAGGGTCATAACGAGTTCCACCAGGCAATTTACAACAAGAACGGCACAATCATTACCGGCTTTACAGGGCCGACTACACCTGAAACTGTGCAGAAATGCGCCAACTACCTTTTTGACAGATTACTGGGGGCAAATGTCTATAAGCCCCAGACAACGCTCCAGCGTCCCTTCAGTTTTACAGAAACCTATGATGTGATGAAAAGCAAAGGCATAACAGCACAGACCAAACCCAATAAATCTAATTGTGTTTACTTCAGCGGAACTGGTGATAATATGAAGTTCCTTGCCCCTTCCATCAAGAAAGTTACTCCTGATGACCAGAAACAGGAACTGATTATCGAGGGTATGTTTGGTGATAAGAACAGCACATCAAAGGTAACAATAGGCCAGAACAGCAAGACGATAAAGAGCTGGTCTGATACGGAAATCAGATGTCAGCTTGGCCTTGAAGATTACGGTGATGTAGTGGTGGAGACACATAAACACAAAAGCAATCCGGTCCCTTTGACATCATGGAAAGGTGTCATGACTTACACCGTAAAGATGGGAGAGCAGGTTTTTAACCAGGCTCGCATTAACTTTCACCTCAGGGCTGATGTTCACAGGTACAGAGAAAAACCGGATGAGGCACCTGAAACAGGGATTAGAGAGCTGAGACTCTCAAGAAGCTCTTCCTGTGAATACGATCTGGCTACAACGATGTACACTCCCCAGATGACTTATGATTATTCAAGTGGTTCACTTGCCTCCCCCTATATGCAATCCAGCATGACAGAGCGCTTCGCCATGTGGGGATCGGTTGATCTTGCCAGCAAAACAAACCTGAACCTGTATATCTGCTGTTCAGTTTATAAGCCTGGTCTCAATTTTAAAATAGTAGACGAACAAGGTTTGAAGATTGATCCCAGCGTAGAGGTTCCTGTTGTTTTAGATATACAAGGATCTGATGCTGTCATAAAGAGTCCGATTTCAGACCCGGCACCCGATAAGAATAATACCGTTCCGGTTAATTATGAAATCAAATTCGATGATAAATTCAACATTATTGCAGGTTCAACGGGCCAGCTTCCTATTGCCTCTGATGGCGCCTCAACAGCTGAATTAAGCTGGGAAACGATCTCCGCAAGGAGCGCTCCTACAAGCAAGACAGCGGAGTAAATCTCAGGGGTGGACCGCGATAATGAGTGTCCGGAATTTTCAAGCCGGTTTTCAATAAACCTGAAAGCCGCAGTTGAGGGGATTAAAAATCCGTAATGTGTTGAGATGACAAGGTTTGAAGGCATCGCGGGTCTTATCGTCAAGGTGATAAGATCAAGATGCCTGACTCAACAGATTACGATCTTTTGCCTCATCCAACAGCGATTTTCAGGTTTAAATAAGCCGCTGAAAAAGAAGCCAGAAATCGCAAGCTGTTTTGATCGAAATTATCTCCTTGCGGTAAATAATCTACTATAAGTATGGCATGATATATGCATTTTCTTCTCTTAGAGCCCTCACTAACAATAGTTGTTTACATAAGGAGATTAATATGGGTAACCCGCTTGAAGATCGTCTGTCGCAACTTAAATCTCAATATACTTCCGGACAAAAAGAACTTGATAAATTACACCAAACAGAAAACGACCTCCAGGTAACCCTTCTACGAATCAGTGGTGGAATACAGGTTCTTGAAGAGGAGATTGCCAAAGCCCAACAATCATCCCAACGTCAGCAATCTTAATAGACATTATCTATTTACCTGAAGAAAATGAGAAAATTATTAGTGCAAAATTTTTTTCACCTTTACTAACAAAACAGATACTTTATTGAGGTATGTATCCCCTTTTTCAACCATGTTTACCGGTTTGTAGTTAAATCCGCAATTTTATAGTTTTTTTCTTTTCGTTATTTTTTCCGCCGCCCATCAACAGCAATTTCTTCTGATAACTTATCTGAATTTTTCCCTGCAAACGCTCCCACTTCTCCTGTTAACTTACCAATATCTGATCCCAGTTCTCCCTCTGTCCTTCCAAAATCTAAATCGGATTCGCCTCTGTTATTTCCCGTACCTTTGCCAAACTGTCCAGTAATCTCACTCAAATCAGATCCAAGTTCTCCGGTAGTTTTTCCTATACCTGGTCCCAATTCTCCGACTGTTTTACCTGCTCCTTTTCCTACCTCTCCAGTGACTTGTCCCAATTCAGAGCCTATTTCTCCTGTCGCTTTACCAAGACCAGGGCCTAATTCTCCTACCGTTTTCCCTGCACCTTTCCCTATCTCTCCAGTGGCCTGGCCCAATTCAGAGCCTATTTCTCCTGTCGCTTTACCAAGACCAGGGCCTATTTCTCCTACTGTTTTTCCCGCTCCTTTTCCTATCTCTCCAGTGGCCTGACCTAATCCGGCACCTATTTCTCCTGTTGCTTTACCAAGCCCGGGACCTAATTCTCCTACTGTTTTTCCCGCTCCTTTTCCTATCTCTCCGGTGGCCTGACCTAATCCGGCACCTATTTCTCCTGTTGCTTTACCAAGCCCGGGACCTAATTCTTCAACTGTCTTCCCCAATCCCTGACCGAGCTCTCCTGTTGCTTTACTAAGGCCAGGACCGAGTTCGCCAACTGTTTTGCCTAATCCCGGACCTAATTCTCCTACAGTTTTTCCTGCACCTTTACCAATTTCACCAACCGCTTCCCCTACCGGCTTAAGTAAATTGTTAAGGATTTGCGGATTGCGATCGAGAGTTTCAAGGGCGCGTGATAGAATGTTATTAACCTGTTTTAACCGTACCTTAAGAATTGCCTGCGCCTCTACTCCCAGGATATCAATTTCCACTCTTTCTATTTTTACATGAGCACCAACATTTAACTTTAACAAGTTGGCAAGTTGAGCACTCACCGCTACCTGCGCCTCAAGATCATCCACTTCGATCTTTATTTCATCTACTTTTAACGTAGGAACATCAAGGAGGACATCAGGGTATTGATCTTCGGGAAGATTCTCCATTGCCGCTTCCGCGACAACCTGACGGGTATGTTCACGGGAAACCGGCTGCTCACTTATATTCTGCGCTTCCTGCTGCTGAGGAACAAATTGAGACTGCTGAGCTTGTTGAGGAGGATTTGTTTGCTGTACCTGCTGCTGTGGTTGTGCCTGTTTTTCTTGAATTTCCAATTCCTTTTTACTTAATGATTGTCCTCCAGGTTGAGATTTGTTATCATCAGAAATCAAATTATCCTCCTGGTGAGAATGTACCACTCACTGCAAAGTTTCAAACCAGTTTTTCTTTGCATTACTCTTTTATGTAAAGCATTATTTATAATAAATTGTTAATTTTTATCTATTAAGAACAGGTTCAATAAGCGACAGTTCTTTCTTTGCTTTTAAACATTTTTCTCCAAAGCTTTTTACAATAGCAACTCAGTCTTATTTTGTTCAATTCAACAGCATTCTGTATGCTTTTTGAAAGAATAAACCACAGAGTTTTCTTTATGATATTACCAGTGATTTTTTTGAAATTAAGGACCCTTGATAAAACCCCAACTAATGTAACTGAAGCTAATAAAAAGACGATAACTATTTTTATAAACCCCATACCTGAATCCATCGTTTAAGGTATAAAGGAAACTGTTTTTATTGTATAAATAATTATTCATGCAATTTGCAGACCGAAATGGTAGAAGCATGAATAAATGGCCAAACACGAATGACTGGTCTTTTTATCATAAAAAAAGCCGTTACTTTTATACTGCATTCTTCATACCACTTTCATTCTCAATCAATTTTCCGTGAGTCAAATCGGCTGGACTGATTCCCACCTTTTTGGCCTTCTGGTATATCTATTGCTTGTTTAGAATTCGCGAATACCGTGCTCAACACTAACCTGGGCTGATTGGCCAGAGAATACCAAGGAAAGAGGGGGTAGACATGCTTGAAGCTACGATTCATGAAGAAACCGCAGCGGCATTCATTCGATTACAGGAAAAACATAAAGATATCAAAGAAAAGCTGCAAAAAGCATACGGTTATGCAGTTTTTCCTTCTGTAGGAAGAGCGGGAGTCGTTTTGGGAGGGGCTTATGGGCAGGGTGAAGTTTTTGAAGGTGGTAAACCGGTAGGTTTTGCAACCATGAGCCAGATAACGGTTGGTGTTCAGGTAGGCGGGCAGACTTTCACCCAAATACTTACTTTTGGCAATCAAAAGTCATTCGAAAATTTCAAAAAACGGGGGAAATGCGTATTCCGGTCTATTCAGCACCCGATTCCGGCGCTATTCGGCAGCCTGATCCGGAGCGAAGCGACGCATTGGTTTAAGTATACTAAAGGTGCCGGATCAGGTGGTAGTTTTCCGCATAGATTCT
>JAAYYB010000358.1 GCA_012515615.1 Fibrobacter sp. | reverse complement strand
CCGCCCCGGTCACTGGCGCATGCGTGTTTTCGCCGGTCTTCTCTTAGGGGCCATTGTCCGCGAGTTTATGGCCCCTCCCCGGCGAAAACGCGCATAAGCGCCAGTGCGGGGCTCCCAGGCATTTTTGCCTACTTTTGTTGCCTTGGACAAAAGTAGGTCGCCGAAGGCATCATTTCTAATCTTTTTAAATTAATAGAACTATACTCTTTAACAGTTGTCAATAGCTTTGAATGTTACGAAAAAACACCCGAAAATGTCTGAAGATTCTGTTTTTATTCGAACCTAATTCAACACCGGTAGTTATTCTGGCCCCGCCGGAAAATACCGGAACACAGACAGATCTTCCCAGAATGTCAAATACCCGGTCAGGACGATACGATTCAGTTGCATAATTTACAGGCTGATATGCTCTTCCCACATGGACCGGCTGGTCGAAATACGGCAACCCGTTATTCTGAAAAAAGATTTTCCCGTATATTTTGTCTATTATGTAGGCTGTGCAACATGCCGGCATTTCAGGGGGGCATCCTCCTGTAATTTTCAGAGAATCGATTGTAAATAGCAGGTATCCGTTTACCGTTGCTTTAAATACCATATACCTGGGATATTCGGTCAATGGAATGCTGAAAGATTGAATGGTATCAGAGTAGATATAACGGGAACTGCTGTCAAAACCATCATGTTGAAAATCAATAGTGCGGCCAAACAGGGGAGTGCTGTCGTGCCTGTTTTTAAAAATATAAAAGGTGTTTTTTGATATGATGGTAAGAGGACACTTAGCGCCGCATACGGTCGGGCATTGCCCCAGTTCCAGGCTGAAATCAAAATCTTGCTGATTGTCCCATCGTTCTTTGATGATTACTGATTCGCCGGTTTGATTGCACAGTATTCCGTTATCTCCGGATAGTTCCACAGTGGTAACGGTTTGGGTGGCAATGATTGAAGAACTGGAAAGTAGCAGGGCCAAAATGTGGGCTTTGTGTTTCATGGTGAGGCTCCGTTTCCACTTTTCGGGTAGCAACATAAATCGTGGGCTGTTGAAACCCGGTTTTAGTATCGGTTATATCTCACTTTTACCAGGACTCTCTTCTTTCTTGTTAAATACTGAATGACTTTTATTGCTCAAGGGAGTCGTTGAAACTGGCCGCAATTCGTAAAAGATTACAGGCTTCATTGCTCAGGTAGCCGGTATCCATAGTCAGGTCTTTTTGTAATGTACGTTATTTCCAGAGTTGGCGGCAAAAGGAATTTATCCCCTGGCTTATTTCTCCTTTGGCTCGGCCTGTTGGCACGGGTGGGTTGCCGCACTTCCCTCCCGCAGGGCGGGAACAGTGTATCGCCCGACACCCGGGTCAGAGGCCCCTGTGTACGATCGACTTCAGACCGCCCGTTGGTTTCCCAAGAATTGAAGAGTGCCCCAGGGGCGCACTTTTACTGCCAAGAATCACCTGCTCCATGTCTTGACTTCTGATTCGGATTTCGATATCGTAGTCAAGCGGCGCTGTCATAAATGAATCTGTAAGTTTTCTGATTCTCTCTATCGAGGATGATCCCGGGAGAAAAGATTTGAATATCTCCGGTTCCAGGGGACCGATTATAATCCTGAATTTTCCCGTTAAATCATATATGCGGCTTCCAAGTAAACTGTCTTCCCCCAGCCTGCATCCGCCAAGCGCTTTCAATCCGCAAACCTCTACCCATTCGGGAACGAACTCCTGAACATTTACAGGTATTCCATTGAAAACAAGAGATATCAGTGCGCTCAGGCCTTCTGCGGTTCCTCTTCCGGAAGTCAGCAAACGGCAAAAAGAAAGTGATTTTTCTTTTAAACAGGAGGTTTCCGTTGAAGCAAGTGATACAATTTTTTTGTAAACCGATTGAGTGTTTTCATCTGTGAATAGAGGGTTTGATCTTTTCCAGGCCATGTAGAAAAGAGAGTAGATCCGGTGGTTGAAAATTGACAAAAAATCCAAAAGAGACGCCGAATCATCTTTGTGCCGGCAGATCCAATCTGAAAAATAGAGCGGAAGGGGTGAGGAAACTCCGGAAAGCCCCATAAAGGTAACTATTATGTGAAAAACCTCATCCTTGATCTGAATTGATGAAATATCGTTTGGAGGAAAGCTTAGAGAAGAGTCAGAAAAGATGCGAATGTATCCTGAGTTTACAGGATCTGAAATGCCCTGAGAGCGCAGGAGTTTCTCCAGTAGCGCAACTGCCTGGAAAAAATCGAATCTGCACGCATCATCGCAAAGTTTCTCTTTCAGATCGGCCATTTTTTCCCATCCAGTGAGTTCCAGCTGAATTTCATTTCTGAAGGTGTCAGTTTAATTGAGAGAAGAAGAAATGAGTTTATGGTTATGTGCCTTGACAGAAACTCCCTGAGTACTTCTCCGAAAAGAAAGAGCTCCTGTGGATCAGGGAATCCTGTTTCCTGCACTGAAATCAGAAATTCAACACCTCTTACAAGTCCGCCTCTGAAAAGAGATTGTGCGGGCTTTACATTTACTTCACAGATAGAGTTGATTTTGCGCTGCATGGAGCGGTTTCCGGACCACTCATAAATAGAGAGCTGATTACGGAGGCTTTCGGCGGAAGAAAACGAGGACCACACCGCAGAGAGCTGAGATAAAAACACCCAGAGGAGATCTTTATCTTCCGGAGGGGAAAAGGGGAGTGTGGGTCTGGTGATATTGCCAAATGTCGCAAAATCCGGGAAGTCGCGCCCGGGAGTGTTTATGCTTCCTTCACGGAGTTCCTCTCTGGGCAGCAAACCCTCTGTGCAGAAGGCACGGATAGAAAGCGTTTCATCCGGGAGTTCATCGGGTGCCCTGTTTCCGGAAAGGCGGATGTAAAGCTCCCTCTGACCGCTGAAATTTTTTCTGTATGCAGTGCAGAATGAAGGGGCATCTGATAGTTGGACAGGTCCCGGACTGTATGTGATTTTTTTGCCGGTTCTACGATCAAAAGCATCGATATTTAAAATGCTGTGGACTGTTGAGAACCGGTGCCTGATGTCTGCCTTTACAGCGTACTCAGTCTTTTTCCCTGTATTGTAAACCGGCTCTGTGTCATGCACGTAAAGGTTTACGGCTGGGGAACAGAAAAGGCGAAATGTACCGGTTTCGATCACTTTTGATTGCGGGATTTCACAATCAAAATTGAGCCTTACTGAAAAGGTGCAACCGGCACTCTCCGGAAGTTCCGAAAAGTTTATTCCTGTGATGTCAAAAAACAGGAATTTTTCCGGGAAAACAAAGTATTCAAGAAGCAGTCTTTTGCTTCTGAACTCTGAAGGGTCATCAGGAACGATTGACTGAAGAGGAGAGAATCCGGTGATTTGTGGTTGAGCGATTGCGTGGCTGTTTTCATCTATAACCAGAAAGGCTTCTCTGACATGACGGCAGATAAATTCGTGAAGAGAAACTGCGGTTGAGTGTTCGGCATGGATGAAGATTCGAAGAGGATCAAGCTGCATTTTTTTCCATTGGACCCCGCGATCTACTTTGAAATAGAGGGTGAGTTCGGTCCTGCCGTTACTGTCACAACTCTTTTTTATAAAATCAAGGGATAAAGGATTAAGGGCAATCTCCTGTGTTGTGGTGAATCTGCATGGTACATAATCGGGTCCAACAGGGACCGAGAGGAGCTCTGAGCCTCTGGGGAGAAGGCGTGTCCCCTGAAGGTGGCCCTTGCGTGGTTTGAACTGGACAATTGACAAAGATGGAATTTCATGAAGAAACTGTGGCCAGAGCATATTTACGAGGCCTTCTGTGAGCTCGGGAAAAGAATCGTCCAGCTTTTCCCTGATCCGTCCTGAAAGAAACGCAAACCCCTCGAAAAGCCTCTCAACGTAAGGGTCACGGTCACCGACCGCATCGATGTCAAGAAACCTGGCGGTTTCAGGATGGATCCGGGCGAATTCCTTCCCTGATTCGTATAGGTAAAGAAGTTCCTCTTCGAAATATTTTTGTATCATCTCTGCTCATGCTCCCCGTTTCTGTTTCTTATAGCGGATATGAGGGAATTTCCGGTACCTGTAAAGCTTGTTTTAAACTGTACCGGCCCTCCACCCCTTATCTCGCCGCTGATTATAAAGATCAGCCTGGCTGTATCTGTTTGTGATTCACGGTAGCGAATTACCGGGTTGACAAGCCGGGGCTCATATCTGACAACTGTATCCCTGATTGCTTTCTGCAGTCGCTCAAGTCCGTGAGGCATATCACGGTAGATCTCTGAGATGTCGGGAAGTCCGTAGTCAGGGACGTGAGAAATGCTGCCAAGCCTTGTGTTGAACATCCTGGAGAGATGATCCATGACGGAATTGATATGCCGTGCCCTGTTTCCCAGTGTCTCCAGTGGCGTTCCATCAAGAAACCGGCCTGTCAGGCTTTCAAATAAGGATTGTTTCATTTTATTTATTGTGATTTGTGAAAAAAGAGAATTGAGAATTACCAATTATGACAGGAGATTGACATGCGATTCATGATTCCGTAATGGCAGAGAGACGTCCGGCCGGACGTCTCTACCGGAACGTGATTTTTGACATTTTCAATTCCCAGGGCGTTGCCCTTCGCTGTAATAGTTCAGCCCTTCAGGCTGGTCAGACAATTTGACACGTTTGCATTAACTCTAAATGGCAACTCGGGCCAGGGGAAAAAATAAAAAATTAGAAAACAGGAAAGAATCGCACAATAGCTCAGGGAAAATGTACCCTTTATAAATCTTATTCTTAACTTGCAACTTGCAACTTGTGACTTGTGACTTGTGACTTGTAACTTGAATATAATTCGTCGCGGCTTAGTGAGGAAGAGAGCCCTCCTTTGGGGAAAGGAGGGCAGAGGTCGGAAAAAGAGCGGTCTATCTGAACAGCTTGAAACTTTTCTGTGCTTCTCCAACAGATGCTTTGATGATATAAATGCCACTGGGGTTATCTGCGGCATCCCAGCTGAATGAGTGGGTTCCGGCGGATTTAACCTGATTTGCAAGTTCCTTTACAAGTATGCCATTCGCGCTGTAAACGGTAACTTTTACCGGAGCCTGTTCACTCATTTGAAGTGAGATCGAAGCCGATCCCCGGAGCATGCTGGCGGAAAGGGAAAATCCTGAATGAGATATTTCATTTATGGTTTCTGTCTTGAAGTCCTCTTCCGGTTGTGTTAAAGGGTGGGGATAGGTATAAGGTTTGTAATCGGGCATTTCAGAGTTGAAGTAATCTCTGTCAAGTTTGATATAATTTGAACAGTTGTTGACCGGGTTTACAGGCGTAGTGCCGATCCTGTTGTTCCAGAAATATGCGTGATTTATCATGTCGGGACAGGGGTAGCTGGTGCAGCTCTGTGTACAAGGACCGTTGCATACTGCATAATCTGTTATGGTAATAGCCTTGGAGGGGTTATAACCGGTGAATGTGTTATTGAAAACAACGCCCTGTCCGCCTCTGAGGTGAATTACTCTGGAGATAGTTGGTACAAGGCCGATTTTGTTGTTGTAAATCTCCCATGTAGCAGATCCTCTCCCTTTGACCTCGCATGCGCCGTGAGCATCGATAATATCCCACAGAGATTTTTTGTAATCAAATGTATTATATCTCACTACATATTTTGAGTGGCTGTTGGAGGCAATCCAGTGGGGGGGATTTCCACCGGATGTCACGCTGATAGTGTTGTCTTCAAAGAAGAGAGCGTCGGATGTCCCCAGAGGGTAGGGCGGGCGTGCAACGGGGTCGTTACTTCCGTAGAGCCTTGCTGCATAAGAGTCGAGGAAAGTGTTGTGATCGAAAACTCCTGTTGCCGCGCCGGTAGTTTCAATAAAGATGTAGTTCCCCTGAAGTTTACAGTGATCTATACGCAGGTTTTTGATTGCCTGACGCGGTGAGCCGCTTCCTGCCGAATAAATAACCTGGTTACCGTTCCGGAACTCGATTCCCGTGATTCGAAGACCGTTTGCACTTTCACCGGAGAGGTAGATTGACTTATTGCCTGCAGAAATTATTGTGGAACCGATTCCCTTGCCCTGAATTGTCAGATCTTTCTTAGTAATGGAAAGCTGGCCTGACCAGGAGCTGCTTTCTGCCGGGAGTTGGATCGTATCACCGGGTGAAGCTGAATTGATTGCTGTCTGAACACTCGATTGTGAGAGACTTGTGGCATTTATCACCTTTCCATAGGAGGTGAATGAAAATGCTCCGGTGCTGAGGATAAGTGCACCTTTGAATGTCGATTTGAGGCTTGAATTCAGGAAACATGAAATATTCACTTAAACACCTGCCAGTTAAAGAGTTACACAAAAAGAAAAATAAAAATATTTGCTAATATAACACTTTAGCAGGATAGGTTTGCAACAGTTTGTATGTAAAGCAACTATGGGATGTAAATTAAAGGGAGCTGATTTCCGGGTGTATTCCGGTCAGAGCGGGAGCGTTATGATGTGATAAAGGTCGGGTGGGTTTATTTTACGACTTCGCCGTTGGCCCATTTAACTTCGGTGACAACGGGAGGATCTCCGGCGGAGTAATCATAGAAGATTTCTTTGCCGTCTTTTTTTCCAAGCCGGTAAAAGGATTCGTAAGTTTTGCGTCCCTGTGTATCGTAACCGATTTCAATACCGTCTTTTAGACCGTTTTTGTACAGTTCCTCTTTTGCTTTTTTGCCGTCGTCATAGAAGGTTGTTTCAACTCCGTTCTGACGGCCGGAGGCGTAGTAAATCTCTTTTTTGAGAGTTCCTCTGTTATCCCAGAAGATTTCTTTACCACTTTTATTTCCGTTCACGTAATTTGTTTCTCTTAATTTGGCTCCGAAAGCATCCCAGAGAATCTCTACTCCATCTTTTTGGCCGTTTCTGTACTCAACTTCCATCTTCTTTGCGCCATTTGGATACCAGATTGTGTAATTGCCATGGCGAACAGGTTCTTTGGAGAGAGGGGATTTCTTTACGGTAAATCGTTCCTGACCCTCCTGAGAGTTTTGCTCTACAAGCTTGAGGCTGCTGCAGCCGACCAATGCGGCGGTTAAAAATATGACGCAAATACGTTTCATTTTATTTTTTTTATCTATCTGTGGTGAGTATAAACTGGCTTGTTCATCCCTTTCTGGATTGATAAGTCAGGTATAAATAATAATACATTCGGACATTGTTGTATAGAAAATTATTCAGCAATGATCAGGTTTTTGAGTGTCCCGCGAGATCCGGCCGGGCAGCATGAACTCAATACATCTGGAATCGGGCACCCGCAAATACGTTCATTATATTATATTCAGTAAGTATGTTGTAGAAATCTGAACAAAAACATCTGGTGTTTTGCAATAAATCGATATGGATGAACAACTTAAGGAGCGTCTGGAGAGTATCCGGGATCGCATCGAAATAGCCGCTCAGAGGTCCGGAAGAACAAAAGATGCTGTGAAACTCATTGCGGTCACTAAAACCTACCCTGCATCCGCTCTTCAGGAGCTTATTGACCTGGGGGTTAGAGACATTGGTGAAAACAGGGCCGATGAGATCATGAGCAAGGCTCCGGAGCTCAAGGGTGATTATGAACTGCACATGATTGGTCACCTTCAGACAAACAAAGTGGCCCGTGTACTGCCTTATGTAAAATGGATTCAATCGATCGATCGCCAACGGCTGATTTCAAGGATAGAATTCCTGCACCGGGGATCCCCGATTAATGCGCTGGTTGAAGTGAATACCTCTGGTGAAGAATCTAAAACCGGGTGTACTCCGCAGGAATGCAGGCAGATATGCGAACTGGTAGCAAAGAGCAGTGCCCTCAGGTTTTGCGGACTGATGACTATCGGGCCTCTTGAGGGCGGGGAGAAAAAGACCAGAGAGGCATTTATGATGCTTCGGGAACTCGCTCAGGATGTAAAGGATCTGTCGCCGCATCTCGAACTTTCGATGGGGATGAGTGGTGATTTTGAGTGGGCAATTGAGGAGGGTGCTACAATGGTAAGGATAGGCACACTCCTTCTTGGCGGACGTCACAAATGATCAGTCTTATTCTATTGGTTTTTCGCATTTACGAGATTATTGTACTGGCAAGGGTGATTCTCTCATGGGTTCATCCCGATCCTTCGCATCCGGTAGTAGAATGGATTCATCGTCTGACAGAACCTCTTCTGGATCCTATCAGGCGCCTGCTTCCATCAGAGAAAATTGGACTGGACTTTTCGCCGCTTATACTGCTTCTGCTTCTTGAGCTGCTGGAGCGGTTTCTTTTGCGGTCACTTTATTCATTTTAGTCGGGGAGCATTTACATGCGTATCACTCCACTTGACATCAGAAAGCAGCCTTTCAGGCACGTTTTACGGGGATTTGATCCTGACGCGGTAAACAGTTTTCTTGAAATGGTTGCCTCGGAATACGAATCGATTATCAGGCAGAATGATGAATTCGCCACCCAGGTCAAGAGCCTGGAGGCGCGTCTGGAGAGTTATGTAAAGATAGAGCGTGTTCTCAATGAGACCCTGCTTACGGCCCAGAAAGCCACTGATGAGGCGAGGGTTAACGCCCAGAAAGAGGCCGAGCTTATTCTCAAAGATGCCAATCTCAGGGCGGAGCGTTATGAGGATGAGGCAAGAAACAGGGTGCATGAGATGGAAAGCGAACTGGTAGCACTTAGAAATCAGCGTGACAGCTTTCTTGCGAGGTTTAAATCGATGCTTACCACACAGCT
>JAAYYB010000357.1 GCA_012515615.1 Fibrobacter sp. | reverse complement strand
CTTTATTGGTGAGCTTACAGCTGTCGTTGTCACCCGGTGGAATGCCGGCATTTGTGGCTTCGAATCAGTCAAAACATGCCTGCCGGCGGCGGAAAAGACAGATAACTCAACGTCTTTTTCTTAAAGGCTATAATTCGTTTTAATCTACCACCAGTTCGCCAGTGCGGCCGCAATGGCGTTTGCAAATGTGATAACCATACCTGCCTTCCCAAATGATGGACAACACGGGGTGATAGCGGAAGACCGGTTTCCTAACCGGGCTGGAGCGCAAGAGGGGACACCCTCTTCCAAAAAGTCTTAATCCATATAAGATACTTAAACTTTAAGTTAACGCTGAACCTCTGAACCTTAAACGGCCCTAAAACTTCAGGCCTGCAAAGCATTATTTTAATTATTTAAAACTCTTTAGTATACCACTAATTGCGAAAGAGAAATATTGTGGACGAAAACAGAGCTGATCCCGATCAAAATAGACGGGGCATACCCGACAGGGAATACTTCCTTAAGCTTTCCAGAGCAAAGATGCCGTTTGGAAAATACGCCGGACGGCTTCTCATTGACCTCCCTGAGCCATACGTGGTATGGTACTACAGAAAAGGGCTTCCTGATGGAGAGCTTGGAAAAATGTTAAGAGAAGTTTACGAGATAAAGGTAAACGGTCTTGAATATCTTTTCAAACCGTTCAGGGGAAACACCGGTTCGCCCTTCGCTTAATCCTGACTATGGCCCATTATCTGCGATATAAAACTGCAGGCTGGTATATCTGTGCCGGCGCATCTTTTATGCAGGGAGTAAATGATTTATGCATCCGCGAAGTGACGAAGTGCATTTCGCCCTGATCGGGGTGCATAAGTCAGGGAGTATAAAACATGGAAATACTTATCAATATTCTGATTCTTGCCGCCCTTATCTATGTAATCAACCTTCTTCTGCCTGCGGTTCATGTCGACAATATCGGGACGGCATTTGTTGTGGCAATCGTTTACAGCCTGATTAACTTTTTCCTGGGATGGCTTTTTACGTTCATCACCTTCCCGCTCATTTTTCTTACTCTTGGGCTTTTTAAACTTGTTATCAACGCCATTTTTCTGTGGATGACAGGCAGGCTCGTTAAGGGGTTTCGTATCGACGGGTTTGGGTGGACCCTTGTCACAGCGGCGCTGATCTCTTTTGGAAGTACACTACTTCAGGCGATATTCTGATATACCCGGCTTTTTTGTTTGTGATGATGTGAGAGGTAAGTTCAGGCCTTAAAGCAGAGAAGCTTGAACAAATTGCTGTCGTACCACACCGGTTAAAAATCTACGATTTATAAATTCCTCTGTGTACAAGAAACAAGTGCAACCGGCCCTGATCCGGGCGCATAAGTCAGGGAATCTATTCTCCAATACAAAATAGAGCAGGCAGGATACGAGTAAGTCTAAACATAAGAAGAGAAGAATAAGGTGGCTTTATTATAAATAAATCTGCAAATAGCATTGCGGAATTTCCTGTAACTCATATTATTTCAAAATAACATGCATCATTTTTACGTCTCCTTGTGGATGCGTAATATTTTCCTCCCCTGCCTTTTCCTGCCTCCAAAAAAACCTGGAAGTTTTTCTAAAAGAAAGTAGCGAAGATACTTTTTGTTAACTATTTTAATATTTTGTGCTTGTTTTTATTGACTTCAAAAATAAACAGGAAGGGTACATTAAGAGGAGTGTGATGCAATTCGGCATGATGCCCTGGAAGCTTGCACACTGCATTGCAGTGTGCCCGTTGTTCAAAATGCAGGTACACCACTGAAGATCGCGCGGAAGACAAAAACGATTGAAAACATAAAGATGATAATTTATAAATTGATTGAGGAACTATGAAACTTGACCGGACAAATGTGGGGTTTACCGACCACGAAACCTTACAGATGAAGACGAAAAATATTGGGCTGTCGCCCCTGTAAAAGAAAAATTGGAAATGATAACTTATTTGAGGGAATGTTTTTATGGGACAGAAGCAACTACCGGACGACTTCAGAGAGTTTTTGAATTCGTTGAACAAGAATAACGTAAAATATCTTCTGCTCGGTGGATGGGCTGTTGGTATATATGGCGCACCATGCGCCACGCGCAACGGCAGATCTTGATGTTTTTATTTCAACCGATGACGAAAACATTCAAAAACTTCAGAAGGCATTATATGAATTTGGTGCCCCGACAGTACCAAATGAAAATTTCAAGGAAATTGGAAAAGTATTTCGGATGGGTCGATCCCCAATTCGAATAGAAATAATAAATCAGGCATCTGGAATAGACTTTAATAATTGTTACCAAAACAGAAAAATATTAACGGTTGATGATTTGGACATTCCGGTGATCGGAATTAATGATTTACTGACAAATAAAAAAGCTGCCGGAAGAGATAAAGACAACGCAGATTTGAAAAACCTATTAGGAATTATTAAAAATCAAAAAGATAAAAAATGAAAACATAGTTATTAATATGAATAAGGTGCTTCGGACATTTCCGGGTGATTTTTTGTTGAG
>JAAYYB010000356.1 GCA_012515615.1 Fibrobacter sp. | reverse complement strand
GCATACAATAATATGGTAAATGCCTCTTTTGATGCTTCCGGAAACCTGGTCATAGAAGACAAAGTTTCAGGGAAATCGGCCCTTGGAATGAGTTCACTTTCCGCGGGCTCTACCCCATTAAATATGAATGTTTCCGTAATCGGTGTTGACGGTTCTGGTGTTCTGTCTACCGGCAAAGATGCTTATTTCAGTGTAGATAATATCACAATGAGCTCCTCGACTAACTCTGCAGAAGGGTTTGTCACAGGTGCGACATTTGAACTGCACAGCGTTTCAGTGGAATCTGTTACGGTTACGATGAGCAGGGATCTGGATGGGATAAAGAAGAAGTTTCAGGAACTGATTGATTCATATAATGCACTGGTGAGGTTTTCTAAAGAGAGCACCAAAGTGGCTGATCCCAAAGACGAGAAGAGTAAAAGCGGGGATCTTGCCGGGGATATGACAGTCAAGACGATTCTCAGTCAGGTCCGATCATTTTTTCAGCAGGGATTTGATCAATTCGGGGGTACGTATACCAATTTTGCCATGGTTGGATTGAAAACAGATACTGCAACTGGTGAGTACACTATCAATGATGAGAAATTCAAAGAGGCACTGGAGAAAGGCCTTGATGAGGTGATGCGGCTCTTTACGACTACAGGTTTTTCAGAAAATTCAGCGGTCACTTTGGGACGCAACACGGCCGACACTACCAGCGGAAAATACCGTATTGAAGAAGTCGATGCGAACCACTTCAGGATTCAGCTTGCCGGCAGCAGTGAATGGTTCACTTCCGATACAAGGGAAGGGGATATAATATCTTTTTCCAGCGGTCCGGCAAAAGGCATGATGTTGACTGCACCTGCGGGGGCTGTGGGTACCGGAGTGGCGTTTACCTTTCAGAAGGGCCTTTCGGGTCTTATTGATGAAGGAATAAACAGCCTGACAGATTCCAGAGAGGGTCTGGTTTCCATGCGCCAGGAATCCTGGAGGAAGAGTATCCAATACAGTGATGAGCGGATTACGAAACTGGAAGACCGCATAGAAAAATACCGTCTACGGTTAGTAAAACAGTTCAGCGATATGGAACAGGCAATGAGTCTGCTTCAATCTCAGAGTTCAAAAATGTTAAGCTCACTTGGTGCCAACTAACAGGGGGGATGTCCATGAAGCAGGGATATACAGCGTACCGAAGTGCCAACATCGATACAGCCGATCAGGGGAAACTTATATTAATAACCTACGATATTGCAATCAAGCACGCCAAGCTTGCTCTGGAAATCTTCGATGACCACAAGCAGCTTGAAACACGTACAAAACATCTGTTCAAAACCCAGGATGCCATTACGGAGCTGCTCAGCGCACTGCGTCTGGATGTTGGTGATGTCGCGCAAAACCTTTACAGACTTTACGATTACATGCTTCGTTCACTCGTAGACGCAAATGTCAAAAATAACAAGAACAAGGTCACAGAGGTAATCGGCTATCTCGAAACACTCAGGGAGGCTTGGACTGAAGCGATATCCAAAGTAAAACAGCAGTCTTCTTCCCCGATCGAGATGAATAGTGTTGGAATTTCCGGGTGAGTAGCATGGAAACCAGATTTAAAAATTTAAAGAGGCTGTACGCTTCTATAAAGGAAATCACAGAAAAGCTGCTGGATGATTTCTCAGATGAAAATCTGAACCGATCCCTGTCGGAAAGAACCGTGCTGCTTGAACAGGTAAAACTGGAGGAAGATGCTTTAGCCGGTTCCCGGGAATCTTTTAATCAGGAATGCCGGAGTCTTAAAAATGAGATAAAGATGCTTATATTGAGCATCAATCAGCTGGATAAAGAGACTGAACTCAAAATAAAGGCTGGAATGGAGCAGGTTCGCTCTGAAATGTCAAAACTCAGTTCAAAATCGAATGCGGCACTGGCCTATAGCGCGCATCGCAGGTCCTGAGAACAGATCCGGTTCAGCCTGCTGAGCAGTTCCCCCGGAAGCGATTCTTCTGTCAATAACTCTTCACTGCCGTCAAACATGTTTTTGACTTTTACTTTTCCCGATTTTTCCTCTTCTCCACCGATAAAAACAGTAAATATGGAACGTGCGGAATTAGCACTCTTGAGCTGTTTTCCAATTTGACCCAGTTTGAACGGAAATTCGCATGAGATTCCACTGGAACGGATTTTCGAAGCAATTGAGATAACTTTCGACATCCCGGTACCTTCAAAAGCCGCCAGAAATACAGTGCTTCTGGGCGGTTGCGCAGGAACAAGCCCTCTATCTCTGAGAAGATCCCCCAGTACGACATCTCCGGCCGCAAAACCTACGGCAGGGGTGGATGGGCCGCCATAAAGCTCTACCAGCTTATCATATCTGCCTCCGCCGGCAATTGCACGCATGTCCTTTTTTATATCCAGAATTTCAAACACAACACCGGTGTAGTATGCAAGGCCCCTGACAATTCCGATGTCAAACAGGGTATAATCCGCGAAGCTATAATAACCCAGCAGCTCAAAGAGGGAGTAGAGATTCTGGATTGAAGGAGTCGTTCCGGCGGTTCTTTCCAGCTCCTTGAGTGACTGCGCGTTAAAGATGTCCTCTACTTTTTTCCTCACACCCTGATCGGGGATGATCTGAAGCATCTGCTCAGAGAACAGGGATTGTGGTATTTTGCTTTTTCGATCTAGTAATGCGTAAAGCTGTCCGAAACTATTTCTGTCAAGACCGGCGGCTGTAAAGAGCTCTTCGAGCAGTGTGCGGCTGGATATTCTCACTTTGAAATCATTTGATGTCAACCCCAGGTCCCGCATCATGTCAATTGATGCTGCGATCAGCTCTGCATCGGCTTCTACTCCGGGGATCCCAAGTATGTCCATGTTGAGCTGAAAGAATTCCCGTAAACGACCCTTCTGCATCTTCTCGTACCTGAAAAGCCGTGGAATAGAGTACCACCTGACAGGTCGTTTGAGGTTGGTTCCCTGTGCGGCAACCATTCGTGCTACAGAGGGGGTCAGTTCAGGGCGCAGCGCAAGTGAACGATCGGCTTTATCTTTAAAAGTGTAGAGCTGCTTTTCTATTTCATCTCCGGATTTGTGTGTATAGAGTTCAAGATGTTCAAACATGGGAGCATCACACATCTCAAATCCATACCTGCGGCAAGTTTCACTCCATTTACCAAATAGAAACTGCTGGAATGCCATCTCTTCCGGGTAAAAATCCCGGGTACCCTTGGGGCCTGCTGGAACCTGCATCGAAACTCCTTTTTTCATTAACAGATAGATGAAAATACATCTTTATTTTGTGGTGATGATAATAGAAATGAGATTATCCTGAAAGTCGCAGTTGGGGAGAATAAAAAACCTTAAGATGTTGAGATGATAAGGCTTGAAGACATCGCAGGTCTTATCGACAAGGTGATAAGATCAAGATGCCTGAAAGCCTCATCCGACTGCGATTTTCCGGATTAGTAGGAATGGGTACGGTAAAAGGAGATCGCATAATAAAAAAAAGGTCCGGTGAAGCTGGGGCTCCACCGGACCTGATTTGTCAAAGAAAAGAGAAAGGCTTACTCGCCGCCGCCTTCTTCTTCAAGCTGTTTTTTCAGTCTTTCGAGTTCGTCTTCGATCTTCTGCTCTTCTTCCTGGAATTCCTTTACAGTAGATTGCTGCTTTACCTGGCCTGCAAGTTTCTGTGCTTTGGCCAGTGCGTACTCGACATCTTCCTTGACTGCCTCGAGATTTCTGGAGAAGAAAGATGCTCTGGCGAACTGATCGGAATACTTTATGAATTCATCGATCTGGGCTTTGTAGTCTTTCTGATGAACATGCATGCTGTCAACCTGTTTTACAATTTTGTCTGACTGACGCGATGTACCCAGGTCATAAGCTTTTCTGGCAAGATCAGTATAACGTTCTCTGACCTGATCGTGTTCCTGGGCCTTCTGGGAAAGCTCAGCTTCAGAAGGAGGCTGGAACTCATCCAGAGCCTTTGATGCACTCTCAAGGAGGCTGACTGAATTTGGGTAGTTTTTCTGCATCATATAAGCATATGCCTGAAGCAGAGAACCTTCAGCTTTGAGAACCGCGCTGGAACCGATGCTGGCCAGTTCAGATCCCGCTGAAATACAGTCGTTCCATTGCCTTGCTTTAAGACCGGTCCATGCCAGCCCCAGCAATGCATCCATGTAGTAAAAACTTGTTTTAGGAACACTTCTCAGAGCGGTAACAGCTTTAGCCAGAGGACCTTCCTGTTTTGTAAGCTCTTCATAGAATATGTAACCAATGAAAACATATGAGCGGTTGACAATCTCTTTTTGGGCATTGGTTGTAACCTGAGCCTGGATGCAGTTTTCCAGGGCAGAAACGGCACCTTCAATATTGCCGGCAGCGGCTTCGGAGATAGCCGAAGAGTGCTGAGCGAAGATATAGTCGGGATGGGTTTCCGGAATAAGGTCAAAGAGCTGCTTTGCTTTGGGAGTATTACCCTTGAGAAGTTCTGTCTGGCCCATATAGTAATAGCCATGAAATTTGATGGAATCCGGTACCCCAAGCTTATTAAGTTCATTGAACTGGTTTTCTACTCCAGTAAAGTTGCCGTCGCGATAGTAGATTCTCATGAGACCCAGATCAGAGAACGGAACCGCGGCACTGCGGGCATACTGCTCTCTTGTCTTCTTAAAGGCCTCCTCCGCTGTAGTACGCATGTCAAGCTGTTCCTGGCAGCTTCCGATGAAGAAACTGACCCAGTCGTTTTTGAAGAAATCCGGGTATTCCCCGAAAAGCTGACTGAATATAAAGAATGCATCCCAGTAATTACCCGCGTTGTATTGCTCAAGAGCTCTGATATAAAGATCGTTCGGTGCGCCGGATGCCGACCGTGCCATTTTTCTGGCGTAGATCTCTTCTCTGTGTTTACCGATATCTCCACGCAGGTATATTGTGTGTGTCGAGGAGTTGTCATTCGGCATGGTAATATACTGGTAAAGAATGGACATGTCGCGGCCGTTGTTTATTGAGGGCATGTTTATACCAACGGCAAAGCCCCAGAATCCCAAAGACTCTTCTGTGAAGCCAACCAACCCATAGAGGCTAGCCATCCTCATAATCCAGAACCCGAGCCTGATATTGAGGTCCCACTCAAGCTTTGATCCATTCAGGAAAAGTGTGGGATCAGCACCGATATCTTGTAGAGAAAAATCGATGCCAGATTCGATCTGTCTCTCCCAGTAATGTGAATTTAGGGTTGCTGTAAGACTGCGTGGATACTGTTCTTTATCATTTGCGGTAAAGAATGTATAGATGTTCTGCACAGAAAGACCCAAAAGGTGATTGCCTATGACTGGGTTGTTGAACAGCCGGTATGTAAGTCCGGCATCAAGACCGAAACCGAAGTTCGTACCTGTTGTGTCACTGAAGGATTTCAGGGCGGTGTTCAGGTTTGCACCAAGGGTAAGCCCCCCAAACAGATTATTAGCATAGGAGAGCATCAGGATACCATTATTGAAGTTTAGGGTATCGTATGGCGTGAAATCGTCTCTTGTGGCAAAAACTGTTCCGCTGGGCTGCATAAGTACTGTAGCACCGACAGATTGAAACAGGCCTAATGGATAAACAAGGCCGAATTCATGGATTGTTGAGAATCCCATCGTTGATGCAAATGCGTATCTGGCCGTGAAATAGTTTTCTTCATTCATTACTGCCGGGTTGGTGATAGGAGAGTGGGATGCAAACATATAACGCCACCGCTGAGTAATCAGATACTCACCAGGCAACCCGGCTGCCAGAGTAGAAAAGATTTCTCCTGCTCCGCAGATAAAAAGCAAAATCAAATAAATCTTTATAGAAAGTCGACTTACAGGTCTTATCATAGCAATCTTCCTTAAGGTATTAATTAGTATGTTAATCTTGCTCCAAGCTCTTCGTTATCTGTCCCCTTAGCTTTGCAGCACTGAGCAGGATCTGATTTGAAATTCATTTTTGTACGCGGCGACATGAATGCCGGATCAAAAGAGAAATTTCCGGTAGGTATAGGACGGGGGCTGAGAAGGTTGCGGTAGAAATTATTATTGGAGACCTGAATTCTTTCCGCGTCGGAAAGGATTTTCAGTCCGAACCTCTCATTATGAGCGACTACGTTATTTTCCATGATAATTTCGGATGTCCCGCCGATAGCCAGACCATGATTTCCATTGTAGGCGATTGAGTTGTGGTTTATCGTGGCGTTTGTTGAGCGTACATCCCAGCCCTGAAAACCGGATCCCCGGTTGAAGGCGATTACATTATCTTCGATTTTCGGGAGGTGGCGGACCGCGATGATTCCGGTTTGCCAGTTTTTTACAATTTTGCAGGAGGTAATCGAGTTCCCCGCACCGTTTGAGAAGATACCGATCGTGCCGTTGCGGACCTCAATGCCGGAGATCGAGGTGTTTTTTCCCATGGTTACCACGGTTCCTCTTCCTGTTCCATCAATTATTGCGCCGAACTGTGAGCGTGACATGAGTGTCACTCCCGGGGCGATCAGAACATGTTCTCTGTAAATTCCGTTATCTACCAGGACCGTGTCACCGGCTCTGGTTCTCATCATCGCTTCAGAGATGGTCTGTATACCCATTGAAGGCACCTGTATGGATGCTGCTAAAGACAATGCCGGAAAGACCAGGCTTGCTGCCATTGCCAGGCAAATTCCAAGAGCCTTGTTTGTCCGAAAGATACTCATACCTGCTGCTCCCTTTTTATGTTAGTAACCGAGCTTGATTTTCAGTAAATTACCCTTGCTCCGATATCCTGATTGTCGCTTCCTTTGCCGATGCAACGGGAATCCTGGCTCAACATGAAGTTGAGCTTTTTGGCATCACCAAACATCGGGTCCAGTGAAAAGTTATCGGATGGAAGTACGTTTGTAAATTTGGAATTCTGGAAAAAACTGTTATTGATCATGGTGATCCTTACAGCTTCTTCAGAGGGTTTTACACCGAACTGATCGTTAAAGGCGATGATTGAGTTTTCCAGAATCACACTGGAACTGCCGCCAATAGCCACGCCATGGTTGCTGTTAAAAGCGATGGTGTTGTGGTTTATTGATGCGGAGGTGGAGCGAACGTCCCATCCCTGAATCCCTGAACCTCTGTTATAGACGATGATGTTGTCTTCGATTTTAGGAAGGTTGCCTACGGACATTATGCCGGTCTGCTGATTGTAAATTATTCTGCACTGGGTAATGCTTACTCCAGCAGAAGTTGAGAAGATGCCGACCGTGCCGTTACGGATTTCAAATCCGGAAAGCTTTGAGCCGTTGCTCATTGTAACTACTGTTCCACGGCCGCTTCCATCAATAACGGCCTTGAATATGGTTCTTGAGATTAATGTTACGCCTGGGTTGACGTATATATGTTCCCTGTAGACACCTTCTTCCACCCACACAGTGTCACCCTTTTTGACCGATGCCATTGCAGCGGCGATAGTGGGGGCTTTTGAAGGAACACTTACACTTGCAGCCTGAACTATAAATAGAAACGATAGAATAGTCATTAGAAATATAGAGTAAGTTTTTTGAGTGATGGGGTTCATACAATTTACTCCAGATCAGAATGAATGACAGCTTATTCGATTAAACAACCCTCTGAAAGAGCTGTTTTCTTAAATTAATACAGATTACATCTCTGCGCAACAGAATAACTTAATATAGTAGCCTGTTAGAGGTAAGAATCATCGTTTCCGGAGGGAGGGCAGGGGTAAGGGCTTTTTGAGTAAAAAGTACTTGTTCCAGGTGTAGGATGCTTTTGAGAGAATCGACTGCAGAAACAGACGATTCCTCATGAGTACAAAAGATGGATCAAAGTAGCAATTTATATGACAACCCTCACAAAAAGAGTACTTTCCCTGTTTTTCCAGCGCTTCGGCCCGTTGAGAGCTCTTGAGGGCACTTGTCATGTTTTTCCCTGCCGGGATGTTCATTATCCGGTGGTGGAAACAGGGGAGTGCCATGGTGTTGTTGGGCATAATTACTATCGTTGATTCAACAGCCCTGCATAAGGGTGCCCTGATGTGGTTTCCACCTTGTGCCCTTAATGAGATATGAGCCCGGTTCAGGTATACTCCTTTAAGCTTTGAGAATTGGAGCGCCTTTGAATGCACCTGGCTGTTTACCGGATCTCTGCCTCTGATATCAAAAACCGGATCCAGAATAATCATCATCTTATTGCGCTGTGCCAGCTTGTAGGCTCCTTCAAAAGCCGATATGTTTTCGTTTGTGTAAGTGAAAAGAAGATCTGCAGAGAGATTCATTTCCCTGGAGATTTCGATGCTTTCCATAACCGACTTAAAACTTGCGACGCCCCTGATATGGTCATGGAGTTCTGCTTTATCTGCATCCAGACTGAAATGGAGGAGGTCCACAAGGCCTTTCAGGGCTGGTGCAGAATCGGGAAAAAGGATGCAGTTAGTTGTTACAGAGGTAAAAAATCCAAGGGACTTTGCCTTCCTCAGAAATAGAGGAAGACTCTTATGCAGGAGTGGCTCGCCTCCTGTGAAATCTACAAACCTGCAGCCGGCTTTTTTCCCTTCCTCAAGGTTTATCAGCACATCTTCATCGGACGCATCGATTTTCGGGGTTTCCTGCCAGATAGAGCAGAAACCGCACCTGGAGTTGCATCTGTTTGTTAGATAGTAATGCAGCAATATTGGTTTCATCTCAGATTTTCCGGTTTTTCCATTCTATCCCCGGCTTTAGTAACAAGGAAAATAGCAAAACGGCCGATTCCAAAAGAAGGAATGAATAATAAAAAGGAAAGTAGATTGCCCTGCAGCAGGAGCCTGTTTTGCGGAATGCTGTGGCAATAAACAGCCATGTAAGAAGGAAATTAGCACAGACAGCGATAGAAAGAGCCGGATGAATGGGCATGAAGGGCGCTGACAGGAACAGTATGTTTTGTAAAAAAAACAACAGCCCGGCCAGAGCAAGCACCGGAGAGGATGAAAATCCTCCCAGGGCCCATCTCTTAGTCTGATTCAGAAAACCGCAAAGCTTATCTTCAGGCGGGGTAAACGCGGTAGGCGTGAAAGGCTGGTTTGCTGATACCGGTTTCTTTTGGCGCAGAAATAGATTCAGCAGAGCCATGTCTTCAACTATGTTGTATCCGATGGCTTTTTGTCCGCCACACTCCATGTATGCTGATTTTGAGACCAGGAGATTATTTCCCATACAGGATCCCGGGATTTTTGCCCGGTGCATTGCAAAAGCTGCAGCAAACAGAAACTCCAGCTGGAACGCCTGAAACAGGTGGAAGAGGTTGATTTTTTCAGTAAGTATTGATGTGTGCCCGAAGAGAAGTGCCGTATCAGGAGCCGCATTTATGGAAAGTGAACTGAGCCAGGAGGGGGAAAGCTTGATATCTGCATCGGTAAGGGCGATCCACTGGTGATTGGCATGACGGAACCCGGTTTCTAACGCCTGTTGCTTGCTGGTGAGCTTCAAGCCGGGATCGAAGGTGGAATTTAAAACTATGGGTTCGCATGGAAGCAGATGCTTGTGATCATGGATTTTCTCTAAGGAATCATCTGTTGACCCGTCATTTACCAGAATAATCTCAAGGGGGCCACTGTAGTCCTGTTTCCCGAGAGAACTAAGCAGGCCGGGAATGTTTTTCTGTTCGTTCCTGAACGGTATTACAATGGATATTCCATTTACTTTGGAAACGGCGGTTTCTGAGCCGGAGTTTTTCAGGACAGAAACAGTCAGGTAGATAATAGCCGCCGCGTAGCAGCAGATGAAAGTCAATAGAAACAGGAACATTGGAATGTTTGTATTACCTTTTATTTTTAAGTATAATATACGCTTCGACTGGAACCGGAGATAAATCTATGATAAAGGGCATCGGTACGGATGTAGTTGAGATTCAGAGAATAGAGAAAATGATCAGCAATTACGGGGATCTGTTTTTGAAAAAGGTATTTACTGAACAGGAAATGGCATTCTGCAACAGAATGGCATTTCCGGCGCCGCATTTTGCCGGGCGCTGGGCAGCCAAGGAAGCTTTTTATAAGGCCTTGCCGGTTTCGTGTCAGCAGCACTCATTCTGGAAGAGCATTGAAATAATTCCCGGGGAGGACGGCAGGAAGCCTGTCGTAAGGATTATTGACGAAAAGCTCAAGGAAGTGCTGAAGGGAGAGTCTGTCAGCTCAGTACATGTGTCAATAAGCCATGAGCGGAGCATCTGTACGGCTGTTGTTATTATAGAATAAACTTGACGTCATTGCTCTTTTAGGGTATTTTTGAAATATAGAGGTGTTTTTTCATGAAAATTTTATCGATTAAACTCACAAGCTGGGTCTTGTTGGCTATATTCCCGATTTTCGTTCTGGCACAGGATGATTCGGGAAGCGGCTTCTCGGATTTTGGTGGAGATCCCTTTGAAGGTATTGACGAAGGTAGCATTGAAGGGTTGCAGTGGGATTCGGAGATAGTTCCTGAACAGGCAACTGATCCTGAACCAGTTAATACTGAAGTTCAGGAAGCAAAACCGGAAATACAGACTCAGGGGTCAGGCATCAGCCAGCCGTCTGTAGAATCTGCAGTAGAGTATGCACCGTTGGGCATGGATATAGAAGAGAGTGTCAATAGTGAGGTTCAGAACGCCATAATCGAAGGAATACAATTATCAACTGAAGATACTGATGTTCCTAATGAGAAGATTATCACCGGTTACTTTATTTTCAGAGACAAGCCATCGAGCTATTTCTATGAAGTGAAACTCAGAGAAAAGAAAATTATATTTGAATTCAATGATACACGAACCGGCTCATCGCCTGTTCCAACTGCATCAGAACCACCGATTCTGGGGTTCAAGATTGTTCAGGATAAAGTTGATGTAAATAAAGAAGTAAAGGGTCTGAAACCTGAATGGCACGATCTGATCAGGGTGACTTTCAATATGGAAGATATTCCTCAGATTCATGTGAATGATGAGTACAGTGTGATTTCCTTCAGTTTCAAATGGACGACCGACCAGGCTAAACTATCGCAGTATATTGTCAAGGATAACACCCCAAAGGTAATCCTCTGGTCGTCAATAGGTGTAGCAGGGATAGGGCTTGGTGTTGCGGGCTATTTTATCTTCAAACCGGAAAGTGGTCCGCCAGAACTGAAGTCGCTTGCTAATGATGATCTGCCAGAGCATAAATTCCCAACACAATAGTTTTCATATGCAGTTGGCCTTACTGTTTTTGAGCTGCCGGACATTTTTTGTTTCGGCGGTCTGTATTATTTAAATTTAGTGAATAGGACTCTTTGTTTCTATATCCGTCAGGCCGCAGATGACAGGCCTTTACAGATGGGGAGCTGTAATGAATCAGAAGGAGATTGATGACCTGATCGTAAAGGTTCCGCTATTTGCCAATCTCAGCCAGGCTGAACGTGAAGCAATCTGTTCTGTTGTGGTTAAAAGGAAATATGAAAACGGGGAGATGATTCTTCATGAGGAGGACGACGACGTACATACATTCTTCATGATAGCTGAAGGCAGTGTACATGTAACTGCCCTTACATCAGAGGGCAAGCAGACGATCCTTGCCACATTGCGTAAGGGTGAGTTTTTCGGGGAAATGGCTATTCTTGACGGGGAGCCAAGGAGTGCTTCGGTTGTATCTGCCGAGAATTGTGTGCTTCTTTTGCTTTATCGCCGTCCATTTCTGGACATACTTCAGAAATACCCTAAAATAACCATACAGATATTAGTAGAGATGTCAAGGCGTCTGCGCCGTTCGAACCGTCATATTAACACACTTTCGATGATGAGTGTTTACGGCAGGGTTGCAGATGTTCTTCTGCAGATGGCGAAGGAGTGCGGCCGGAGAGTAGGGAAGATGATAATAATAGAAAACCGTCCCACTCACCAGGTACTGGCTGATATGGCTGGTACCAGCAGGGAAACCGTTTCCAGGATTCTTTCCCAGTTACAGAAAAAACAACTTTTATCAATAGATAGAAAGAAGCTGGTGATACTTAATGAAGAAAAACTATACTATTAATATTCCTGCCGGCAGGTTCTGGAAAGTGTACATTCCGGGTGCGGTGCTGATCTGTATTCTGGGAATTATAGCCGGGTTTATACTGGTGGACCGGATCATAATGCCCAATGTTGTTGGAGTCGATCGGGACATAGTGGAAGTGCCTTCAGTTAAGGGGATGAGTCTTGATCAGGCAAGGGAGATGTTTTTCCGGGCCGGTCTTCTTACCGAGATTCGCAGTCGTGAATACGACGACAGTCTTGCCCATAATGCGGTGATAAGCCAGTTTCCTGACTCCGGTGCCAAGGTGAAAAAAGGACGCAAGATAGCGGTGACCGTCAGTAAAGGCAAGGAGATAGCCGTTGTTCCGGATGTGCGCAATCTTTCGGAGCGTCAGGCGCGAATAGAGCTGAGAAAGCATGGGTTTACCCTGGGGAGTGTCAAAAAGGTTTATTCAGAAGGCAAGCCCGTTGATATAGTTGTAAATGCTTTCCCTGAAAGCGGTACCACAATTTCCCGCGAGATGGAAGTAGATCTGATTGTTTCCAAGGGAGCCAGGCCGACACATGCTGAGGTTCCCAATCTGGTTGGAGAGAGTCTGGGGAGCGCAAAAAAGAAGATAGAGGATGCTGGGCTTCTTGCCGGGAAGATCAGTTACCAGAACAATTCATCACTGCTTCCCGGTACTATTATCTCTCAATCGGAGTCCCCGGGGGCGAGCATCCCATTGGAATCGACCATCGATCTTGTTGTGTCGGTGATCCGCTGAGCAGGATGAAAATAATCCTTTGTTCAGGAACGTACTCTGGTAATAAACTTTACAGCTGGAAAGAGGTTTTGTGACCTGTAAGAAAGATCTTTTAAAGAATGGTCTTTTATTGATCGTTGCTGCGTTTATGTCAGGGTGTGCGGTTCATCAATTTCCGGTAGTGCGCCCGGTTCAGGAGTTCCCCCGTGAAATAAATACAAAGATCAAAGCCCAGGAATATTTTATTCGCGCCCGTGATTATGAGAGGAGGGGCCTTGATCAATCTGCCGAGCGTTATTACGAAATGGCCTACGAACTCGATCCCGCCTCACGTGTTCTTCAGGAACAGGTAGCAAGGAAATATATTGAGGGCGGCAAATATTCTCAGGCCCTGGTACTTCTGAAAAGAGATAAAAAGAATTCTGAGCTTGACAGAGAGAGTAAACGGCTGGTTTCTACTGTTTATATCAAAATGGGAGAGTTCGCAAAAGCCGCAGAGGTACTTGAGAGCATCGAGGGCCTCAATGAGGAGGAGTTATTTTCTCTGGGTTTGATTTATGAATCTCTGGGGAGAGTAGACAAGGCACTTAATAGTTATCTGGAATTTTATCGGAAAATGCCGGAATCGGGTCAGATGGGCATAAAAATCGGCAATCTGCTAATGGCCGAAAAGAGATATGATGAAGCGGAAAGCCTGTTTGTGTCCATCAAGGAAAATGAGGGAGAAACTCCCGGTATTTTTACCATGCTCGGCAATGTGAATGTGGCGCGCGGGGATACCGCTGCGGGGCTCTCTTATTACCAATCGGCTCTGGCTCTTGACAGTATCCATGAAGAGACGCTGCGCAATATGGCTCAGGTTTATCTGGGGCGCAATGATTATCAGAAAGCAATAGCTGTTTACGAAAAGCTGTACGGAAGCGGTCAGTATGGAGAAATTTATGGAAGGACTCTGGGGTTCCTGTATTATTTCAATAAACAGTATGACAGAGCAGAGGAGCTGATCGCGAGACTTCTTCAGGAATCGATCGACGATTACGAGCTGCATTACTACCTTGGTCTTGTTTTTGCGGCCTCCGGAAAAAATGACCTTGCAAACATGGAATTTGAAAAGACGCTCTCAATAAAAAGCAGTTTTGAAGAGGCCTGGAGAGATCTCTGCTACCTGCATATAAGAGAGAAAGATTTCGATCGGGCGTTATCTGTTGCTGAACGCTGTGTAGCTGTTCTTCCACAATCTGCTGCATCCTGGAGGCTCAAGGCAATGGTTTATAACACCCGAAAAGAATACGGCGCAGCCATAGAGGCGCTCGGTTATTCACTTGCCCGGGACAGCAGCAGTGTAATATCGTGGTTTGAACTTGGAAGTGCGCATGAACGCAATAAACAGTATGAGATGGCTGCAAACGCATTCCGGAAAGTGCTTGCGCTTCGGCCCGGTGATCCTGCTGCCTCAAACTATCTGGGTTACATGTGGGCCGACATTGGAGTGAAGCTTGATACTGCAAAAGTTCTTCTGGAAGTGGCTCTGAAGCAGGATCCGGAAAACGGGGCTTTCCTTGACTCTTACGCCTGGATATTTTTCAAAATGGGTGAAATCGACAGCGCTTATGCCTATATTCAAAAAGCCGTCGAAAAAATAGGCGATGATCCTGTTCTTTTCAGTCATCTTGGGGATATACTGGCCCGGCGAAATGATCTTACAGGTGCTATAGAGGCATACCGGAAGAGTCTGGAGCACAATACAGAAGAAGCGGAAGTGATCCGCAAAAAGATTTCTGAGCTGCAGATCCTGATTCAGCGAAGCGGTAATTGACAAATGAAGCGCTGGCCGGCATTGGCGTTTGTTACGGTTCTTTTGCTTCTCAACTGCACCCCTCCGCCGCACCAGCTTCCTGATATCTCTCCTGATTTCTGGAGAGACGCATTTGGTCCGGCAGATATCTCCTCCGTAAAAGGCGGTGGAGAGGTACTGGTTTCTCTTGAAGGAGAGAAATATGTTGGGGCCGCGGATGTACAGTGGAAGAAAGCCGGGGATTTCCGGGCTAATTTTTACTCTGTATTTGGAGGACAGATTGCCTCCGTGTCAGCAGACTCGGAAAGCGGAACAGTAATTCTGGAAGGAAAAGAATACCGGGTTTTGCTTGATGAGAAAATGGACTCTATTCCTTTCAGCTGGGGAGAGGATCTTACATTTCGCCAGTTTATCAGTATTCTTACAGGAAGAGCCCCGGTTAATCCTGCGGATTCAGGAGAAGCCCCGGATACCATAACTATAAGCCGCAGGACAGCAGAAGCAGAATGGCAAAGAGGTCAGCTCAGGGTCACTGCCAGGGTTAACCGCAGAAATGAAAGATTAGAGGAGATAAGGTACAGCTTCAACCAATCGTGGACTGTCAGGATGAGTGATATTTTTAAGGGACTGGCCAGGTCAGTTGAGCTTCGAGAGGATGACAGGAATTATTTTTGGATAAAGTACCAGAATTTAAAGCCGGAATAGGCATGAATAAAAATAGAATATCAATTTTCTTCGCTGCAGTTTGTCTTCTGTTCCTTTCCTCAGTGTATGCACAGCACACAGGAGCAGGTAGGTCCATTTTCCCTTATCTGGGAATTGACTACGATGCGCATTCAGGAGCCATGGCAGGTGCATCGGTAGCGGTGCCAAATGGTGCCTATGGGGTTTTGACAAATCCCGCCGCAACTGCCTTTGTTAAAGGGAATCAGGTGTACATAGGTTACCGTTCCATAATGGATGGGGTGTGGGGTGGACCGGTTGCATATTCTCGTAATATGGGTAAATACGGGGTGTTTACACTCAGCATGATCGGGGTTACAAGCGGTGATATTGATGTTGTAGAGGAGAAAAACGGAAATCCTGTATTTACCAATGAAACAGCTTCTGAAAATTTCATTACCGGTGGACTATCATGGGCCATGCCGGTAGGAGAGGAGCTCTCCCTTGGTCTTACCATTAAAGGCGTATATGACAGGTTAAGAATCCCCGGTAGCGATTACAGCGCAACGGGAATGGCTTTTGATGGCGGGGCATTCTACAGTCTGTTGCGAGGCAGACTGACTGCCGGCGCTGTTGTCCGCAATGCGGGTTTCATGATCAGCAGTTCTGATGGAATGAACTATAATCTGCCTGTCGTATTAGAAGCCGGCCTTTCTTATGTTCCCCGCTATATACCGTCGATGAGGCTTGCTCTTGATATTAACAAGGAGCTTGGGGATTATATGAATTTTGAGCCCGGGATGCAGTTTGATCTTTACAAGAAAACACTTTCTCTGATGCTGGGATATGCATTCAGTGAAAAAGATCTGCAGCAGAAATTCCGCTCTTTCAGCGGCAATCAGGATGATGATTACGTCAAGAGCAACTGGAACGCTCTATGTCTTGGGCTGGGAATAAATACAGACATAGACAGGATAAAGCTTCAGTTAGACTTTGCATTTCAGTTTAAATCCTCGAGTCTGCCACCGTCGATGCTGATTTCGGTTTTACTTGACTATTAAGTATTCTTGTTATTGCTGAGCAGCGGGATCTGTCTGAGGGTTCTGAGGCTGGAACACGTCCTGAGGTATTTCCAGGTATTTGAGATAGCCTTTTGCACGCGGGGTGTCCAGAGAGAGCAGGGCTTTCATGGCATTTGTCCTTACCATCTCATTTCCGCCAGCAGGTAAGCCCCGGAGGCGTCCTCCAGGCTCTTTTTCTTCAGTTTTATTTGTGATATAACCCACAATGCGGAGGCTTTCATCAATTCACTGCTGTTATTAAGCATGTCGAGGATATCGTGTTCGACATCGACAAACCCCAGTGTATACAGGGCTTTGATGACGTTGCCTCTGATGCGGTTATTCTGGTCTTTGCGGAATCGTAGAAGTATAGGGACGAGTCTTTTGTTTCCGGTACTTTCCAGAGCCTCGATAGTGTTTGCGCGTACTCTTTTATCGGCATCGTTAAGCAGCCAGAGAATGACATCATGATCGTTCTGACCGATCACTTTGCCCAGCAGGTTAACGGCCGTGGCGCGGACCTTGACATTTTTATCCTGAACCAGTCTGGCCAGAATAACCTTTACTCTTGGATTTCTGTGGAGCAATCCGAGGATCTGTACAGCCCTGAGCCGTCTGTCCTCGGTTTCACAGAACAGGTCTTTGCTCAGTTCGTCAATTACCTGGGGGTCAAGAGACTGCAGCAGGATTCCAAGTTTCTGCCTTACACCCAGATCGAGTTCGTTAAAGTGGCTGATCAGGTTTTCTCTAATGAGCTGGGTGGTGGTTTCCACTGCGGCTCTTTTAACATCGGGGCTGGGATGTTTGAACAGTGTCATTATACACTGTAAATCTCCGAGTTTCCCGTAGGCAGAAAACAGACGGAGGCTTTGGGCAACCAGGTCGGGGTTTTCGGAGGAGAGATTTTTACGGGCCAGTTCAAGATTCATGAATCTCTCCGGAGCCTTGAGATTGTATCCCTGAGACGGGCGGCTTTTTCGAAGTCCAGATTTTTGGCAGCTTCCATCATCTCTTTTTCCAGTTCTTTTATGTCTGTTTTTCCAGAGTCGCTCTGTTTGCCTTTTTTGCGGTTCCTGTAGTAGGTATTCTTTTTTTCCGCAGCATAGAGCAGATCCGGTTCCTCACTGTCGGTTCGGTATGTCAGCTGTTCATCAATGCGTTTCTGAACACTTTTAGGCTGTATCCCGTTGACTTTATTGTACTCAAGCTGCTTATCGCGTCTGCGGGTAGTTTCATCGAGCGCTTTTTTGATGGAATCGGTCATGGTATCCGCATATAAAATAATTCTTCCGTTAATGTTTCGCGCGGCTCTGCCTGCGATCTGCACTATAGACCTTACGGAACGCAGAAATCCCTCTTTGTCGGCATCGAGTATGGCCACCAGAGCCACTTCTGGCAGGTCCAGTCCCTCTCTGAGGAGGTTTATGCCTATGAGAATATCAAAAGTTCCCAGCCGCAGATCCCGCAGAATGTCTGTTCTTTCCAGAGTGTCGATTTCTGAATGGAGGTAACGAACGCGGAAATCGAGGCTTTCCAGATACTCTGTAAGATCTTCGGCCATTTTTTTAGTCAGAGTGGTGATCAGGGCCCGCTCCTGCCGTTCAACGGTGGTTCTGAGCTGATCTATAAGATCATCAATCTGGTTAATGGCGGGTTTTATTTCTATGGGAGGGTCGACCAGGTGTGTCGGTCTGATTACCTGTTCGACAATTAGACCTCCGCTTTTGCGCAGTTCGTAATCTCCCGGCGTTGCCGAAACGTAAACGACATAGTCCATCAGGCTTTCAAATTCCGGAAAACGCAGCGGTCTGTTATCCAGTGCACAGGGCAGCCTGAAGCCATGTTCGACCAGGGTGCTTTTACGTGCCAGGTCTCCATTGAACATCCCCTGAATCTGGGGTATCGAGGCGTGGGATTCGTCAATTATGGTCAGGAACGGCTGCTTGAAAAAGTCAATCAGGGTATAGGGTCTGCTTCCTGCCTCTCTTCCGTCGAGAATGCGGGAATAGTTTTCTATGCCGTTTACGTACCCGACCTCTTTAAGCATCTCTATATCGTAAAGGGTACGCTGTTCCAGCCTCTGAGCCTCAAGTAACTTATTGCGTGCCCTGAAATTTTCAAGCTGCCCGGCCAGTTCTGTGCCGATCTGCTCTGCGGCCTCATCCATGGTGACACCCATGGTCATGTAATGCTTAGCCGGAAAAATAGTGATCTCATCGAGTTCACCAATGACCTTACCACTGACCGGATTTATCCGCCTTATGGCTTCGATCTGGTCGCCGAAAGTTTCCATCCGGAGCGCTGTTTCCTCGTAGGCCGGCTGCAGTTCAATAACATCTCCTTTTACCCTGAAGGTACTTCTCTGCAGAGAGATGTCGTTGCGCAGGTATTGCATTTCCGTGAGGCGCAGAAGGAATTTTCTTCGATCGATCAGGTCCCCTTTCCTTACGATGAAGCTGGATGAGAGATAGGCCTCGGGGGAACCGATTCCGTAGATGCATGAAACGCTGGCAACGATTATTACATCTTTTCTGGATAAGAGGGAACTGGTGGCTTTGAGCCGCAACCGGTCGATGTCATCGTTTATCAGAGAGGTTTTCTGAATGAATGTATCGGTAGAGGGTATGTAAGCTTCGGGCTGGTAGTAATCGTAGAAGCTGACGAAGTATTCTACAGCGTTATCAGGAAAAAAATCCCGAAACTCCTGATAGAGCTGAGCAGCTAATGTTTTATTGTGTGAGATGACCAGGGTGGGCATTTTGACCTTCTGGATCACATTCGCCATGGTGAATGTTTTTCCTGATCCGGTCACCCCTAAAAGGACCTGATTTCTTATATCCTGCTTTATGTTGTCAACGAGCTGTTCGATTGCTTCGGGTTGATCACCGGCAGGGGAGTAGTTTGCTTTGAGCTTAAAATCCATGCTTTAAATTATATCATTTGTTTGGTGAATTGGTGTATAAGGAATACGGAAAGAGCGATAAATAATTTATCGGGGGGAATCCGGGTTATGACGGTATTGAGAGCAAGAGAGGGGCCAGAGGGAGAGAGAACAGGCTCCGGAGGTGAGGAGGCAGAGAAAAAATGAATTACTGGTGAGGTACTCTACCGGTAAGGCTTGCGGGAGTTATTTTTAAATTTTTCGGAGGGCAGGAGAATGGTTAAGTTCGGGCTGGATGTGTTTACCAGACAGATTCCGTTTCCTCTCAGGGGTAAAAGGATCGGGCTGGTATGTCATGCCGCTTCTGTGATGTCTGATTACACCCATGCAATCTATGCTCTGAAATCTCATCCTGACCTCAGGCTTGCGGCTGTTTTTGGACCGCAGCATGGGCTTTTCGGGCAGACCCAGGACAACATGATAGAGTGGGAGGGAGGGGTCGATCCGGTACTCGGTATCCCTGTTTACAGCCTTTATGGGATGGTGCGGAAGCCGACACCACGCATGCTGGCGGGCCTTGACGCTTTGGTATTTGACATTCAGGATGTCGGTGCCCGTCCTTACACCTACATCTGGACTCTGAAACTCTGCATGGAGGCCTGCCAGGAGAATGGGATTTCCGTATGGGTTCTTGATCGTCCCAATCCTGTCGGTTGTATCGGCACAGACGGTCCTGTGCTTTCTGCTGAATATTTTTCATTTGTAGGAGGAGCCACTATTCCCCTCTGTCATCGTTTGACTATGGGAGAGATGGCGGTGCTTCTGCAGAGGGAGTTCTTTCCCTCTCTGGAACTGAATGTGGTGTGGATGGAGAACTGGTGGAGAAACTCTTTCTGGCCCCAGACCGGCCTTCCCTGGGTGCTTCCTTCTCCCAATATGCCTACGCCGGATACGGCGGCGGTTTATCCCGGGATGGTTCTTTTAGAGGCCACCAACATGTCTGAGGGGCGTGGTACGACGCGTCCATTTGAACTGATCGGGGCTCCCTATTTTGATGCCGGAGCGGTCAGGGAGATTCTTGCCGGTGAGAAGCTTGAGGGCTGTTATTTCCGTGAGCATGGATTCATACCCACATTTCAGAAGTGGAAAGGTGAGTACTGCGGGGGGATGCAGGTGCATGTGACTGATCTCAGGAGGTTTTCTCCTGTACTGGTGACCGTTGCAATTCTTCTGGCTGTAAAGAAGAGTGCCGGATCTCACTTTAAATTCAAGGACCCGCCTTACGAGTATGAAGCTGAAAAGATGCCTTTTGACATTCTGGCAGGCAGCTGCGATTTGCGCAGGGCAATCGAGGCGGGTACCCCCTTGTCTGAGATAAGGGAGAGCTGGGTCGGGGGGCATAAAAACTTCAAAGAAGTTTTCGAAAGCCTGGCCAGATACCCGGAGGAGCGGGAATGAGGGGATTTGTGCTGGCAGCGGGTTTCGGCACCCGTCTGCGGCCCTTGACAGAACATATACCGAAGGCGCTGGTTACGGTTTGCGGCAAGCCTCTTCTGGAACGATCGCTTTCCTTTATGCGCAATCAGGGCATAGAAGAGATCGCGGTAAACTCTCATTATCTTCCGGAGATGCTTCAGAGGTTCCGTGCCGGGCAGAATAACAGCTTTGAGCTCTTTCAAGAAAACGGGGCTATAAGGGGGACCGGGGGGGCACTTTTCAATGCAAAAGAGTTTCTGGGCGGCGATGACCTCTTTTTTGTGTTGAATGTTGATATCCTCTGCAGTTTTGACCTTAAAAAAGTAATAAGGGATTTTTCGAGTTCTTCTGCGCTGTGTGGTTTGATTGCCTTCCCGGCAGAAAGCGGCCGCGGCACCATCCTGTACAACAGAACTACCGGGATTTATGAAGGAACGCCAGGAGAAACGGAGCGGGGCAGGTTGACTGCAGATGCTCTGTTCATAGGTGCAGCCATTTACAGAAAAGAGTTCCTGGATCTGCTGACACCTTTTGATTTCTCGATTGTGCCGGTGTGGAAGAGGGCTGTGGCTGCAGGTAATGAAGTACGCTTGTTTGTACAGCAGAGCGGGTGGTGGAAAGACATAGGCACTCCGGAGGCTTTGGCAGCGGTACATTTTTCGGTTCTTGATGCCCAGAGCGGAATTGAAGCGGGGGAGAAGCTTAAGATTAATTACGCTCAGAAATACTGCGTTCCTGAGATGCTTTACGAGCGGTTTTTTCCCGGGCCCTACGCCTGGGTAGAGACTGTTAATGTTGGTGAGGGATGCAGGATCAGCAGGAGTGTAGTTTTAGAAGGTGTGGAGATCTCCGGAGGAGTAAATATCACCGATTCGATCCTGACACCATGGGGAGATATAAAGATACATGGAAAAGATTGAGCTGACTCCATCCCAGATTGACTTTCTCAGGAGTGCCCTGAGTGGGTTTTCTCCTGAGATGTATAAAGTTGAACTGGCCGGCAGAGCGGGATCGCAGCGATATTTCGTTCGGGTAGCCGGTGAGGGGCTTTCGCGCATACTGGTTGTGTGGGACAGTCGGGATGAGGACTGGAGCAGGTTTATAGAGATTCAAGGCGATCTTTCGGGGCAGATAGATTTTCTTCCGGCAATTTATAACAGTGATGAGATGCACGGGCTGATTCTGGAAGAGGATCTGGGGAACATGACGCTAAAGAGGTTCAGCCATGAGAACTCCAGCCGCAGGCAGGAGGTTGCCTCGGCATACCGTGAAGTTCTTCGGTCACTCTACAAGTGGCAGAAGATGGATGTTTCCGGGAGCCCTGCAATCAAGTCCAGAAAAATGGATCTGGAGACGTTTCTCTGGGAGAGCAGTTATTTTGCCAGGTTCTGTGTGACCGATTTCTGTGCCTGTGAAAGGTTTCTGGACGATGCCTGGGAGAGGGAGCGGCGCGCACTTGCAGAGGAGGCATCAAGGCTTCCCGGCTGTTGCATTCACCGCGATTTTCAATCGGAAAATGTGATGATTTTCGAGAGCCGGATCCGGTTTGTTGATTATCAGGGTGCAAGGCTCGGGCCGCCCCAATATGACACGGCATCACTGCTTTTTGATCCCTATGTCAGTTTTCTTGATGAACTCGCAGATGAGCTTTACTCATATTATTCCGGTTTGACCGGAGATACAGATGATAAACGTGCCTTTTACATCTGCGCCGCACAGCGTCTCATGCAGGCCCTGGGGGCCTACGGTAACCTTTCTCTTCACAGGGGCAAGGAGTGGTACCGGGAATTTATCCCTGTTGCCCTGGAGCGGCTGTGCGGGGTTCTGGGCACTCTTCCGGAGTTTCCCCGTCTCAGAAGGCTCGCAGAAACCTGTTCAGAGTCCTTGCACAGGTAGGGCTTTGGGGGTATAATTCAGATACGCAGTGAAGCCTGTTGAACAACTCGTATCTGCAGATATCCCGCAGAAGGCAGAAATTTCATGCGCATAGAAGTCTATCCCAGTGGAATTTACAGGGTATTAAAAATCAGTGATAAGCTCATTATTTCTGAGATAACAGAGCTTAAGCAGCTCATAGAAGGATATCTTTCCCAGGGTGAAAAATTTATAGCTGTGAATTTCAGCGATGCATCCTACCTTTACAGCGGTGCAATTGCAGTATTAGTAAGCTGTATCAAGCTTGTCAGGGATAGAAATGGAGACCTGTGTCTTATTGAGCCCAAACCCGAGATGCTTGACCTTCTCTGCCAGACGGGAATAGATGCCCTGATACCCGTATATGATTCTGAAGACAGCCTTCCAGGGGACCACAGGATGGTTGAGGGGACCGGGATGTGATTTTATCTGCCCGGTACAAGTTACTTCATACGTAAAGCTTGTTTTCTAGTTCGATACCGATTCCGACCCCGATGCTGAGATTCTGTACCGTTGCAGGTTATTTTGCGCTGCAGGGAAAATTTTACCCAACGGGCAGGAAAAAAATTCCCCTCCATATCGGCATGTTTTGCCTGTAACTTTAGATGATCTCAAAGAAAATGTGTCAATATACGGGATGGCAGATTGTAACTCATTCAAAATCAATGTGTTGCATTGATTGGATAGCTCTTGCGATAGTTTTTGCTGGCTTCCTTGTATTGGCATAAGGCTTGCTTTGATTCTTAGGCAAAAACAAGTTCTCACTTTAAAAGGGACTAAAATGTTAGGTGAGATGTTATCCAGAGCGACCAATCTTCCTCTCATGCAGAAAACCATGGATGCTGCCATGTTGCGGGGGAGGGTCATTGCCAACAACATAGCTAATGTAAACACTCCGGGTTTTCGTCGTGTAGAGGTGGCCTTTGAGGAGGAGCTGCGAAGTGCGCTGGACAGAACCAGGCTTCAGGGTTCCCGCACCGATGAGAAGCACATGGACATGGGAAGAAAAGATTTGTCATCTGTTAATGCCGAAGCTTACCATCCCTACGATCCGGCTCTTCCCAGCGGGGTGAACAATGTGGATATCGACATGGAGATGTCAAAGTTGGCAGAGACGCAGATAATGTACAACTATGCGGTGCGATTCGGGCAGGGAGTTTTCAAAAAGTTGAATGCCGCGATACAGGCTAAACCGTTACAACAGTAAACAGACCAGAGGTGAACCATGCCGTTAGCTGGAATTTTTTCGGGTTTTGAGATCAGCGCATCAGGGATGCGTGCACAGAGGATAAGGCAGAATGCAATATCCTCCAATCTGGCCAATATGGAAACTACCAGAACAGACAAGGGTGGTCCCTATCGTCGTCAGTTTGTGGTTTTTACTGCAGACAGCGACAGAAGTGATGTGCGTCTTTTGAACAGGGAGCCATCACTCAGTGGTACGGTGACAAACATTGATCATCTGCCTGTTCCTTCCGGCAGATTTACCAAAGACGAGCGTTTTTTCGGTAACGGAGTGAATGTGGCTGAGATCAGAGAAGATTCTCGTCCGCCAAGGATGGTTTACGATCCGGCACATCCCGACGCGGATGAAAACGGGTATGTTGCGATGCCCAATATCAATGTTGTTGAGGAAATGACCGACATGATAGCCGCAACCAGGGCCTATGAGGCAAATGTGACGGCATTCAATGCTCTGAAGGGCATGTACAGTCAGGCATTGCAGTTATAGTAATAAAGGGGTGAGGGAATGATTAACACTCAGGGAGTTGGCGGCAGCAGGGATTCGTGGTCGCAGTTTATGAAAGTGACACAGGAAGCCCGTCTGCGCAACAGCGGATTTGCACAAAAAGCAGGGTTTGTTTCGGGCGTAAAAGAGGAGAAGTCTCAAACTTCGCCGGTTGCATCCTCCAGGGGAGTTGCTTTTTCCGCCGGTGAGCCAAAAGTAAACAGCAGAATTTTAGGCGGACTATTTGACGCCTATGCGTAATAGATGTACACTTTAACTTTATAATACAGGAGTGCAGAGATGAACCAGATTAACTCTATCGGCCCGATTCAGTCGGGTGGTTCAATTGAAAAATCTCTGGGAGTAAAGCAGCAGAAGGGTGGTCCGTCATTTAAGGACACGTTTCAGAACTTTCTGAGCGATGTCAATGCGATGCAGCAGAAGGCGGATCAGTCGATACAGAAGATGGCTGCGGGTGAGATTACTGATGTTCATCAGGTGATGAGCAGTGTAGAGGAAGCAAATGTGGCATTCAATATGATGATGGAGATCAGGAACAAGGTTATGGATGCTTACCAGGAGATAATGAGGATAAGACTGTAACGTGAAGAGGGGCGAACGGGAAGCCGCCCTGAAAAAGATTACAAGGGGAGAAAATGCCTGAGTTTTTCAAGCAGTTGATAGTGCAGCTTACTGCTATCTGGCGCAGGCTGTCTTTACAGCAAAAGATTGTCACCACCTCGCTTATAGCTTTCATGATACTTGGCATGGCCGGTCTTTTGATCTGGTCATCAACCGGTTCGCGCCAGGAGTCTGGTTTCAAGGTTCTCTATTCCGATCTGGAGCTGGAAGAAGCGGCTTCCATAACTGAGAATCTCCAGAAGGGCGGCTACAAGTACAAACTCGAGAATAACGGCCGCACAATTACAGTAGATATCAAGCAGCTTTATGAAATCAGAATGGCTCTGGCTCGTGAGGGTCTTCCCAGGAAACACGGGCTTGGCTATGAGCTGTTTGATAAAGCAAATTTCGGCATGACCGATTATGTCCAGAAACTCAATGCCAGGAGGGCGCTGGAGGGGGAGATCCAGAGGACAATCGAGGGGTTAGAGGAAGTAAAGAGCGCACGGGTACACATTGTCATTCCGGAACCCACAATATTTCTTGACAAGCAAAAAGATGCCAAGGCCTCTGTTGTTGTTAAATGTGCCGCAGGCAGAGAGCTCAATAAAGATCAGATAAGAGGAATAACCCACCTTATTTCTTCAAGTGTTGATGGACTGAAACCGCAGAATATTTCGGTGATCGATTACGGAGGCAAGCTTCTTTCCAATCCATTTGGTGATGATGAGGAGGCCTTGACCGGTTCCAGGAATATGGAGCTTCAGCAGAATGTTGAGCGCTATATGGAGAACAAGGCTAATCAGATTCTGACCAACATTCTTGGCCCTTCAAAAGCTTATGTAAAGATAGCCTGCGATCTTGACTTTGACAGAGTTGAGAAGAGCATGGAGAAGTATGATCCTGAAAGCAGGGTGGTAAGATCGGAGGAGCGCATTGAGGAGTCCAAGAAAAATGCTCCTGATGGAGACAATCAGAAAGAAAGGTCGCTCACTAATTATGAGATCGATAAGAGTGTACAGCACCTGGTTCAGGAAGTCGGGAATATAAAGCGCCTTACGATTTCCGTGGCAGTTGACGGCAGGTATGAGACTGATAAGGACCAGAAGAGTGTTTTTGTGGCAAGGAGTGCCGAAGAGCTTCAGAACATTGAGGATCTGGTAAAGAATGCACTGGGATATGATCTGACCCGTGGGGATCAGATCACTGTTTCAAATGTTCAGTTTGATAATGAATTCCTCAGACAAGAGCAGCAGGAGATGCGCTCCAGGGAGAAATGGGAATTTTACATGACAATAGCCAAGTACAGTCTGGTGTTCATTATCGCCATACTGTTTCTTATCTTTCTCCGTTATCTGGCCAGGACAATTGCAGATGCCATGAATCCGCCGGTTCCCGCACTTGAGAAATTTGGCATAGAGGAGCCTGTTGAACAGGAATCTCCGGTTGATATACAGCGCAGTTCTGAAATACTGGAGCGGGTGGAGATGTTGACACGTGAGGAACCGGTAAATATCGCGGCTATCATCCGTCAGTGGCTTTCGGAGCCGGTGAATCCCAAACAAAGAAAGAAACGCTGAACTTGCAAAGGCTGAGTCATGAGTTTATAATTTGCTCAGAAACCGGCAGCCTGCAAAGCAGGGATGCCAACCTTTTCACAACTGATCCGGAAACAAGATATGGCTGCAGGTAAACAGAGCGATGAGAGTAAAACCAGTTTTTACAGGGAAAAGTACGATCCTAACGCTGACAAGAAGTCCCAAAAGGACAAAAAGCCTGAAGATATAAATGAGATCCCCGGGCCTACGAAAGCGGCCATAGTTATGGTTGCTCTGGGTTCTGTTGCATCATCACAGATTTTCAAGAATCTCGAAGAGTCTGAAGTTGAGCGCTTATCCACTGAGATTGCCCGACTTGATAATATCTCTCCTGAGACACGGGAGCTGGTGCTTGAGGAGTTTCATAACATCGCCATGGCTCATCAATATGTTACCCAGGGGGGCATAGATTATGCCCGCGAGATTCTGGAGGCGGCGCTGGGTCCCCGCAAGGCAAAGGAAATACTGGAAAAAGTTCAGCAGACTATCAGAACAACCGGTTTCAACCTTCTTGAAAACATCGATCCCAAGCAGATCGTCAATTTTGTTCAGAAAGAGCATCCCCAGACAATCGCACTGCTTCTTGCTCATATGGAGCCGAAGAATGCCGGACCGATAATTTCGGCGCTTCCTCAGGAAATACAGGCCGATGTGGCAACCCGTATTGCCACAATGGAGAGTATCTCACCGGAGACCCTTGATCATGTAGAGGAGGTACTTGTCAGCCAGATAAAATCGCTCTTTGGAGGGGATGTATCGGAAATCGGTGGAGTCAAGGCGATTGCCGAGATGCTCAACAGCGTTGACAGAGGAGCCGAGAAGAATATCCTTGGCAATCTGGAAAGAGAAAACCCGGAACTGGCTACGGAAATCAAGAATCTGATGTTTGTGTTCGAAGATGTGCTTTTGCTTGATGATCGCTCGATGCAGCGGGTGCTCAAAGAAATTGATACAAAAGATTTGTCAATGGCACTGAAGGGCGCATCAGAAGAGCTTCAGGAAAAATTCTTCCGCAATATGTCTTCTCGTGCAGCAGAGATGATAAAGGAGGACATGGAGTTTATGGGGCCGATCCGCCTCAAGGATGTGGAAGAGGTTCAGCAGCGAATTGTAGATATCGTACGCCGACTGGAGGAAGAGGGAGAGATTATTATAAGCGGACGCGGCGGAGAGGAAGACATTGTAGTCTGATATGGAGAACGAGTTTATGGAAACTGCGCCTTCCCGTCAGGATGTATCCTCCCTGATTGACAATATCCTTAAATCAAAGGATCCTGCCACAGTAGGGCTTCGCAGGATTCTCCATAAAAAAATGGAGCAGGAAAAGGACTTCCTGGTTTACTCTCCATCAACTGAGGAATTTGATTCACCCGGCAAGAAGGCAAGGGTTTTAAACCAGGATGAACAGAGGGTCTTAGAGCTCGAAAAAAAGGTAATGGACCTGGAGCTTCTGCTTGAGAGGCAGAAGGAGAATGCCCGCACGGCTGTTCAGACGGCATATGGGAAAGGAAGGGAAGAGGGCTACAAGGATGGATATAGCCGGGGTGAGCAGGAGGCTGGTGAATGTTATCAAAAGAGTGTTGACCAGCTTCAGTCCAAAACAGGCCTTTTCCTCAGGGAGTTTGAAGAATCGAAAAGAGAGGTTTTTTCCAACGCCGAACATATGCTGGTACGGCTCTGTACCGAAATGGTGAAGAAAATCATTTCAGTAGAATTATCTGTAAATGGGGAGATAATACTTTCAGTGCTTAAAAAAGCACTTGGTTACATCGGAGACCGGGACCGTTTAATAGTGAGAGTCTCACCTGATGATTTTGAGGCTGTTTCAGGAAGGAAGGATTTCTGGGTTCCTGTTGCAGATCGTCTCAAAAACGTCAATATAGAGGCTGACCAGAGGGTATCACGGGGCGGCTGTATAATCGAATCTAATTCCGGTGTAGTTGACGCCAGATTAGGTGTGCAGTATGAGGAATTAGCCGGACTGGTTGAGAGTGTCTGGGAAAGCATAAATTCTTCCGCACGGAATGGAAGCGGGGCAGAAGAGCTCAGGCAGTCAGCAGCTGATTAATCCACTTCCAATTGTATGTAAAGAACGTATCATTCCTGTAAATGGCGGCCCTGCAATGAATCTTCAACTGAAATTCCAGCCATACCTGAGTGCAATAGCCAATGCCGAGCCGATTAAGGTACATGGAAAGATAGCCGAGGTGATCGGGCTTCTTATAGAGTCGACAGGTCCGGCGGCATCTGTGGGTGATCTATGTATCGTTGAGAAAAACGGCACTGTTGTGGGACGTGCAGAGGTGGTGGGATTTCGCCAGGACAGAACGCTTCTTATGCCCCTGGGCCCCATTGAAGGTATTCATCCCGGGCTTACAGTTGAAGGCACCAAGCGTCCCCTGATGGTTGGAGTCGGTCGTCAGCTTCTGGGGAGGGTTCTTGATGGCTTAGGCAATCCTCTTGACGGCAAGGGGTCTGTTAAGGCAGAGTGCTACCGTTCAATCTATTCTTCAATACCTAATCCGCTGAAGAGAAAGAGAATTTCCCAGCCGTTTCATACCGGGATACGCTCTATAGATTCCCTTATTACAATAGGTAAAGGCCAGCGCATGGGGATTTTTGCCGGAAGCGGTGTAGGGAAAAGTGTCCTGATGGGTATGATGGCCCGCAATTGTAAAGCAGATGTAAATGTGATTGCTCTGATAGGGGAGCGTGGACGCGAGGTGAGGGAGTTTCTGGAAAGGGATTTAGGTGCAGAGGGTCTTTCAAGGTCTGTTGTAGTGACTGCCACGTCGGATCAGCCCGCATTGATTCGATTAAAAGGGGCCATGATTGCAGCGGCTATCGCGGAGTATTTTCGTGATCTTGGCAAGGATGTTCTTTTCCTTGTTGATTCAATCACCCGCCTTGCCACAGCGCAGAGAGAAATCGGGCTTGCTATAGGTGAACCGCCTGCCACCAAAGGTTTTACCCCTTCGGTCTTTTCGATGCTTCCGCAGTTTCTGGAACGGGCCGGGACATCGGATAAGGGGACGATCACCGGGCTTTTCACTGTGCTTGTGGAAGGTGATGATATGGACGAGCCGATAGCGGATGCTGCCCGCAGTATTTTAGACGGGCATATTGTGTTGTCCCGCAGGCTTGCCCACCGCAATCATTTCCCTGCCATAGATGTTCTTGAAAGCATATCACGCTGTATGCCTGAGGTTATTTCCCCTTCACAGGCCAGAATAAGCGGGGCTTTAAAGGATTATATGGCAGCCTACAGGGAAAATGAGGATTTGATACAGATTGGCGCCTATGTCGCGGGGAGCAGCGAAAGGGTTGATAAGGCCATAAAGCTCAATGATCCCCTCACAAAATTTCTGCGGCAGGACAGAGATGAAAAGAGCAATTTTGAGGAGAGTATCACCAGGCTGACTGAACTGGCTAAGATAACCGGGGCAGGTGGATGAAAAAGTTCAGATTCCAGTTAGATACTCTTCTGGAGCTAAGAAAACGTAAAGAAGAGAAGATAAAACTGCATCTTGCCGAAAAAAACAGGCAGGTCATGGAGGCCCAAATAGAGATAAACAGAATCCATGATGAACTGAAGGAGCTGCAGAGTTCCGAGAAACACAGACGTGGTACAAACGAGAGCATAACGATGTTGAGGTACTCTGTTTCCTACCGTTTCAAGTTAAGAGAGGACCTGTTGAAAGCCGGGCAGAAGATGGAGGACCTCAGGGCTGAGGCGGTCAAGGTCCGCAAAACGCTGGTGACTGCTACAAAGGACCGGCGAGCTATTGAGATTGTAAAGGAGCGCAGGCTTCAGGAGTGGAAAAAGGAAAATCGTACTAAGGAACAGGGTTTCATCGATGACGTATCGCAGCAGGGATTCATCAGAAAAACGCGATCGAACAAAAGCTGAGCTCCTTTTTGCAGTCGTTTCAGCTTTTGTTCTGCTTATTGTTTTCAGGGCTGCCCCGGGGACATATGTGCGGTCCGGGTTTACTGTGCAGAATGACGGTGTCAATGATTCCAATATCGTTTTGACTGACAGTGGATTAGGACTGGCGGTTCAGTACAGTGAGACAATAAAGCTGTTCGGCGACTCTGTTCCAGCAAACCTCAATGTAGCCAATTATACAGACATCGTAGCTTCAGTAAAAGACACATTTGCATTCTTCTACGTAGATTCAATTGAAAAATCTGTATTCTATACTAAAGTCAAGCTTAACATGACCAATGCCATTGCTGTGGCACCGCATAAATTCTGTGATATCAGCCCCCCGATTGACTGTTATTTACATGCAGACAGGGGCAGTGATGGTTTTCTTGTATCTTTTGTAAATAGAGTCAATATCACCAAACGTACACTGATGCTGAATAATGGTGTCTGCAGCCTCGCAATAGATTCCGTGATAAATACCGGCTGGCTCTTTCCATCCCAGTGTCATATGGAAAAAGACACTTTTCTTGTCGTTAACAGTATCGACGCAAAGAAAGTTGTACTGAGAAAAGTGTATTCATCGGGGGATAAAATTCAGGTAGTCGGTACTGCCGAAGTAGCAACCGATGTGGGAATGGGGGGGGCTTTTCTTCTTAATTGCTCCGTATCATACGACAGAGTAGGTAATATTCTGGTTGCATGGGCAAGGGGAAGCCCAAATGGAGACAAGTATATAAACTACCGTTTTTTCAGCAGGAACCTGACCGGGGGGCCAACGGGTTCTTTCATTGAAAAATCCGGAGACAGGGCTTTTTCATTCTATGATGATGCTGGGATAGCTCCCTATGGGGAGGGCCGCTTTGCGGTTGCATTCTGGAATGCAAGTGGAATATTTCTGCACAGGCTGGAAATAGAAGATGGTCATGTTGAGCAGATCCCAAAGCAGATAAGCAACAAAGCCGGGGCCAGGTTTGTGCGGCTTCTTCAAATTCACAGTTTTTGATTGTGGCAGTTAAGGGAGATCTTGACAACAGCGGGGTTGTGTCAGTTGAGGGTTACAGATATCCGATCAAAGGAGAAACCCTGGGGACTCCTGAATTTTTTGTTTATTCCGATCCCGATGTGTCTGTTGATACCACAGACCGTTACAAAAGCGCTGTCAACTGTGCGATTGACAGCTCGGGGGACTTCGGGGTGACATGGAGCAGTAATTTACATACTAAAGGATCTCTCTGGGGGACCACATTTAGTTATCGTGGTGTGCGTTTTTCAAAAGGATTCTGGACCTCTCCGGTAGAATCGGTGTCTGTTCCGGAAGGTGATTCAGTCCAGTTTTATCCCGGTATTGTCGATGTGTCCACTTTAAGTGACTGGTATATGCTTGATTCCATCAGAATCGGCTCAACTGCTGCAGGTTGCAGAAATCAGCCATGGATTTCCATGCATGACAGCACAGCTCTTGCCGGAATCCAGGGAGAGTCCAGATATTTTCAGTACAGAATGGAGATAAACCGCAGAACTGATATCGCGGCCGATACCTTATCAACTCCGGTCATCAGGTCTGTTACTGTTCCATGGAATGGACAGCCCTCTTTTTCGGGCATAGATTCAGTAAGAACCGGAAGCAGAGTTTACAAGAGTATTTCATTCGGCGATACTGTTTACTGCCTGTCCAGGAGTGATTCTACACGAATTTATACGGATCTTTTTGATCCCGATACCACCGATACACTGGTTCTTACAGGCACATACCCGTCTTTAAATCATTTGATAAAGCTGAATTATTCATCGGAGTTTGATTCCTCAATCACCCTGCGTCCCATAGTTAAATCTGACACTGCAGTTGTGTGCACTCTTAAAACAGTCGACAGTGAGGGGTGGGAGGCTGTTCCCCAAACGTTAACTATTGTCACCAGAAACTCGACGCCTTTACTAAATGCAAATATGGCATATACCTCGTCGACTGGGTACCGGGATACAGTGGCCTTTGGACGAGGTGTATACGATCTTCAGGAAGATGATTCTCTTGAGTTTTTCTATTCTGTAAGCGATACAAATGATCCGGCTGCGGTAAGAGGACTGCTTTTTACAGGAAGTACCGGGGGCACTCAAAAGGTTGATTCTACCGGTATGGGTAGAGTAAAACGGTTTGTTATTCGGGGAGATACTCTTTCGATAGTAGATTCATTTCTGGTGACAATCAGCGCCAGAGATCGGGATACTACGGTATCACTGAAAACAAAATTCTATATCAATCATTCACCGCGCATTAACAATCTGACGGTTGGAGGCGAGGAGATCAGCGAAGGAGAGGTTTTAAGAGTAATACCCGGGGCAGAGATTGCGGTTATTACAGCTGTATCCGATACTGATTGTGTGTTCTGGGATACCCTTACTTATCGTTTTTCCTCTGGTAAAAAAGTTTACAATGCCAGTTCCAGGAAAAACAGTTTTTCTCACACGTTCCGCCCTTTGCGCGGAGACTCTTTAGTCACAGTCACTGTTCACGACAGATTTGGCCGCTCTGATACAGTGATGTTTTCAATCCGGTATCCATGGTTCTCTATTGATACATCAGGCTACATTGCCGCTGCAGATTCCCTTAAAGGATCAGTATCGCTGATAGTGGGATCGGCAGAGCGGGACTCAATTGCCCTTCCCCTGGTAAACTCCGGCAGTGATACCATGTCACTGACAGGTATAAGATTCAGACAAAAGAGCTCGGACTGGCTTTCTATCAGGCTGCCTCAGGATACACTCACGAAATCATTTACCGCCAGAAACGCATCTTCACTGGTGCCGATTCTCATGCGTCCCGGATATCCGGTTTACTGTAATTTTGTGTTTACGACAGAAAAGCTGCTGGGAGACGGCATGCTTTGCGATACAATTATTCTCCTCAGCAGTGATCCGCTGCACTCCTCTGACACGATTCCGGTTTGTCTGGAGTACAATGATCTTCCAAGGGTGGTTTCTGTTGCTCCCGATTTTATTCCTGATGTTCCTTATCAGCCACTTAAAAAAGCGGCAAGGCCTCTTGCCTACAGTTTTCCTCCTCATGCGTCAATACAGATATCATTTTCAGAACCGATGGATACAAGTTTGACCGGAAAAGGCATCTATCTTTACAGTGCCCTTGACAGCCAATTTACAGGTCAGCGAAACCAAATTGGATTTTCTTACCGCTGGAGCCAGAACAATACGAAGGTGAATCTCTCAGCATCATATGAAAAGGCAAGTTCCAGATTCGGATTTTTACCTCCGGAAGGTTTGTTTATACCGACTGATTCACTTGTAGTTGTGATGACTACGGACCTTGCCGATATCGCATCTACTCCCAGCGGTCCCAACCGGCTCGATGTAAATAAAGACAATCGTCGTGATAAAACTGCTCTGACAAAGTCCGGAATGAAGGTTGACAGCATCGGCTTCAGCCTTCTGGGTATTATGCCTCTGCCCGGAGATACTCTGCTTGGACTCAAGCCGGAAATTACCCTGGTGTTTTCATCACCTGTATTCGCCAACTCGATAGATACATCCTTGACCAACAACCGGTGTCTTATTGTCAACTCGAAATATAACAACGGCAAGCAGCTTTCGTTTGACAGTATTAAAGTCAGTTCAAACAAAGTGACTTTCCGTATTGCCGGGCGGCTTTTTTACCGCGATTCTCTTTGGTGTACATACCGGGGCATAGGTGCAAGGGATCTGATGGGCTTTCCAGCTGATAATGACCGGGATGGTGTTCCTACTACTCTATTTGATTCCAGTTCCACCCGGGAGGATGTTTCCTGGGGCTACAGGGTCAAGGGGATTGAGGTGACAAGAGTATCACCAGCTGGCGGGACCGTGTTTGGCAATAGTTCTCCTGCTGTTACGATAAGTTTTTCCGAGCGCCTGTTGCCGGGGATTATAGATACTGATACTTCCGGTCAGAATGTCAGTTTTTCCATGTCGACTTTATTCAGCGGAGAGAGATCCGGTTTTGGCACGATTGAGTTTTCACGGGACAGTCTGAGTGTAACATTTCATCCAACCATCAGTTTTTTCAGTGGAGAAGTAATAAACTGTAAATTCTCCGGTTTTGCATCAGATTACCGTTATTCACGCACTTTAAATTATCCATCGAATACTGCGTCTGTATTTTGCGATCAGGAATGGGAATATTCATCGAAAATGGTTGGCTTTTATACCTATCCCAATCCTTACAAGCCGGGAAAAGACCCCCGCCACTGCAGAAACGCAGGTCCATGCGGAATATGGTTTAAAAATCTGCATAATCTAAAACCGGTTTCAACCGATCTGATCATAAGAATATACAACACAAATTCTCACCCTGTATTTGATACCCGTAAAGCAGGGCAGAGGGTACATATTGAGTCGGGAAATTCTTTATTCAAACCGCAATGGCACTGGGATACCCGTAATCAAGCCGGAGAGCTGGTGGCATCGGGCATTTACCTCTATTCCATTTCCAATACCGAAGGTAAAGTGCTGGTAAAAGGCAAAATAGTGATTGTAAGGTAAGACGGGATCAATTCAGTTGACGGGATTGTACATTTTATCCCGTTCGCTCCAGCTAAACTTCTGCATTACTTTTCTGGGATCTTCATTATCTATGTCAATTTTAATTTTCACCAGACTATTAATACTATTCAGAAATACATCAACTACGTCGGGGTCGAAGTGCCGGCCTCTCTCTTTTTTTATTATATCACAAGCCACTTCAATAGGGTAGGGCGCCTTGTAGGGTCTTTTTGATGTCAGGGCATCGAAAGTATCTGAAAGCGCCACTATTCTGGCATGTAAAGGGATGTTTTCTCCGGACAGGCCTTCGGGATATCCGCTTCCGTCCCAGTGTTCATGGTGTGAGAGCGCAATCATGCGGGCATTCTGCAGCACTGCGGCTTTAGAATTGTCAAGTATTGCGCCACCTATGGTTGTGTGTGTTTTGATAATAGCGAATTCATTTTCTGTAAGCATTCCGTTCTTGAGAATGATGCTGTCGGGAATTCCTATCTTTCCCACATCATGCATAGGTGAGGACAGGCCGATGTTTTCAATGTCCTGGCTTGACAAGCCGAGTTTTTCAGCCAGGAGCATACAGTACTGACCGATTCGACTGATATGATTACCGGTATCGTTGTCTTTATATTCAGAAGCCAGTACCAGTCTGTAGATTGTATCCCGGTAGGCATCCTGAAGATCGTGGTGAGTCTGTTTGAGGTTGGCTATGGTATTGCGCAGTTCGGATGAATAAGTTTCAAGCTGCTGGTTTGTATCGGCAATCTGTTTGCGTTTGAGTTTTGATTGCTGATATACACCGCTTAACTCACGGGAATATGTTTTTATCTGGACCTGCTGTATCTCGATTATGCTTTGAAGCTCAGATGTTTTTTGTTGCTCTTTAAGAAACAGATCTTTGTAATCGACTGATTCATCAGTGGAAAAATATCTGTTCAGATGGTCCATGTTGCTTGCTTTTTATACTGAACTGAAGTGTTTATAGTTGTTTATGTATTGCATGGATAAACTTTTCTTAAGACAAATTTTACCACAAAAATATGTGTATTGCAAGAAACTTTTCGGTGTTGGTTCAGTACCACAGGAACACAAATCTACCTGGAGTCCCCGGAAGGTTTAATTCCCGAGTCAGCAGAGGATGAGATTGAAAATTTGAGGTGCCAATTTGGCAATTTTGGGCATTTGTGTTATTGTGGTTTGCTGCTGATGTTTACAAAGAAGGTTATAAGTCCATTAAAATCAAGTGCCCGGGGCCGGAATCGAACCGGCACGACCGTTTCCAGTCAACGGATTTTAAGTCCGTAGCGTCTACCTATTCCGCCACCTGGGCATCGGAGAGTTTAAAAATGGGTTAAGTGATGGTAAAAGGCAAGAAAAAAACCCTCAACAGCTCACAATAGCTGTCAAGGGTGTGGTGACCGGTTTAAATAAGGAAGAATCAGATGACTTTCTGTTCGACCATGTGCTTCACAGCTTTGTACAGGTTGGATTCCATGGGATATCCATTGTACTTGATCTTCATCTTGATCTCTTCCACTTTCTGAATCCGAATATCCGGGATCGCATCAACCAGAGTACGTAATTTCTGGAGATTGAGTGAAGTATCCGAAAACTCAACCTGTTCCTGTTCACGAACAGCCGTCGCATTATCCGGGGCTGCCTTTTTGCCACTCTTTGCTGATGGTTCATAAGGTGTGGCCCCGTAAGCCGATACTACTGATTGGATGTTCATGGCCTACCTGCCTTTCTTTAGGGGCATGCTTCCGTCCCTGGAAGTTCGATCCTTCCCTGGACCTCCCCCCTTTGATTCACTCTCCCGTCATCCTTTTGGGAGAACCACTTGTGCTTTCATTCTATATATCGGTATTTGGGGGGCATACTTTAGAATGTATAGATGATTTTTTTCCGGTGGTATGCTCGTTGCTCTCATTAAGCGTTTCAGGAGAAAGGAGCAGCCTATGGATTATGGAAATACAGCAGATCTTATGGTTCAGATGAGTTGTCTGGAGGTGGATTTTCTGTGTTGTTATTCCGAAGCGGTTCCAGAGATAAGCGATAGCAGAATCAAAAGGCACATTGAGAATTTTCGTCTTGATCATAAAGAGCATCTTGAGGTTTTTCTAAGCGAGATCAGCAGATTTGCCCAGTCTTCAGAGGCTCAGATCAACCAGCCTGGGACAGGGGCACTTATAGCCGTCCAGAGGGGAATTGGGCAGAGACGGACAATTCTTGTATTACTGGAAAACGAACGCTTTATAAGCAGAATTTATGAGTCGTTGATAAATGTGCTGCCTGCCGCTTTAAGGGCCCAGGTTGAGGAAAATTATGAGGATGAACTGGATCATATAGAATTACTTGAAGAGTTTGCAGCACAATCCCGCAGAGTGGCTTAGAGCTGGTGTTGGTTGTACCGGGTCAACACCAGCCTTCTTTGATTCGCAGAACTCAGGGATTGATATCTAAAGGGATTTCTGTAGAGGAGGAGTTTTTCTCTTGAATTCTGGTTTTTACATCGACTGCGATTTTGTCCAATTTCTCTTTTGCCTTCTCAACTATGGAATCGAGTGAGTGCTGGAGTTGTGATGCGGATTTCCCTTCCATGTTGTTTTTCAGCTCTAATATGGTACTGTCAATCTCTTCAAAGGCATTGGATGTTGCCTCTTTAACTTCCTCTGAGATTCTTCCATCTCTTTTCGCCACTTTCTTCATGATTAAGCCCGCAGCAGCCAGGACTGTTAGTGGAATTGCCATAAATGCGATGCGTTTTTTTATGTCTGTCATGATAGCAACCTCCTTTTTCAGGGTAAGACTGTTTTCTTAGGAAAAGCGCAATAAAAGTGCCAATTCAATATTTTTGAGTGCGGGTACTCATTTTGCTCTTTTTCTGTCTTAAGGTAACATGTTTTGAATTACCCAGTTTCACCGGGAGAAAATATGCAGTATAAAGAATTTGTGCAGGAGGTACAAAAGAGGGCTCAACTTCCGGACCTGAGCGTTTCGGCCACCATGATTGATGCCAGTGTTGCAACTCTTGGTGAGAGGCTTGATGCTGCGGACCGGGAGGGACTCGGGGCTCAGCTTCCCAGAAAGATAAAGGAAATTCTGGCAGAGAGGCATTCTGGTGACCTGTTCAGTCTTGAGGAGTACTATAACCGGGTTAGTGCTCGTGCCGGGGTAGGATATCCGGAGGCGGTCAGGTGGTCAAAAGTGGTGATGAGTGTTCTTGGGTCAGCGATAACTTCAGGTCTGCTCACAAAGATTCTCTCCTCACTGCCGCCCGAATTTGGTGAACTGTTCGGGACAAGACCAATTACACCTCTCTCCGCGTCATCACTACCGGAATGAGCAGGGGTGGCATGAAAAAGAGTGAATATTTTCAGGAGAACAGGAGCAGGCAATGGCAGGCAATCAGGAGATACTGAATAATGTTATCTCACAACTCAGGGCAGACAGCAGAATAGATAAAAAGCAGGTTCACGTAGAGCTTATCGACAGTGAGGTTACCCTGAGCGGCACAGTGGAGTCGCTGGCTGCACTCGTTGCGGCCGAGGATGCAGCCAGAAGTGTATCCGGTGTGGGAAGAGTGAGTAATTTGCTCAAAATAAGATACCCGGATGAGATGGAGAGGTTAACTGATGATAAAATTGCCGATTCTGTCCGGAATCGGCTTTCTCTTGACCGGAACATAAAATCCGATTTTATCCGTGTATCAGCTGAGGAGGGCATAGTGACGCTGAAGGGTTCGGTTGAATCCTACCGGGCCAGGGAACATTGTGGAAAGAGTGTCAGCGAAGTGCAGGGAGTGGTTCAGGTGATAAATGATCTGGCTGTTGTTCCTACTCATAAGTTTGCCGATAATCAAATTGCAACTGAGATAAATGAATCTCTTTCCAGAATAGATATCTCGGTGGAAAATATCACTGTCCGGGTAGAAGAGGGTATAGTGACTCTGAGTGGTAAGGTACCTCACTGGAATTCCTATTATTCTGTAGAATATGCTGCGAAAAACACCCGCGGAGTTAAAGGCGTCGTAAACGAGTTGATTCTGGCGTGATCAGTAAGGAGCAGTTTAGATGTCCTCTCCTTTAGAACTTCAGAAAATCACAGGCACTATCTGGGAACTTCCCAGAACCTTTAGATCGGGTATGAATGTGCCTGCTCGTATCTATGCAACAGAGAAACTGATCGAGTCGATGGATGAGGGGGTTTTTAATCAGGTTGCAAATGTGGCTATGCTGCCTGGAATAGTTAAATATGCTCTGTGCATGCCTGACGGGCATTGGGGGTATGGATTCCCTATTGGCGGTGTGGCAGCAATGGATCCCAGTGAAGGGGTGATTTCCCCTGGCGGGATAGGGTTTGACATTAACTGCGGGATGCGCCTGGTACTTACTAATCTGACTATCAGGGATGTAAGACCCAATCTGGAGAGGCTGATTGATCGTCTGTTCCGTGAAGTTCCCTCCGGGGTAGGAAGTCAGGGCTGGATAAAGCTAAGCAGGAATGATTTTCTCAAAATCACCCAGCAGGGAGCCAGATGGTTAGTGGAGAGGGGTTATGGGTGGGGAGAGGATCTTGAGAAAACCGAAGAGAACGGTTGTGCTGAGGGTGCAGATCCATCCCGCGTAAGTGAGAGAGCCTTTGAGAGGGGGCTTCATCAGCTTGGAACGCTTGGATCAGGCAACCATTATCTGGAAATTCAGTTCGTTAAACCGGGACATATCTTTGATAAATCGACGGCTTCAGTATTCGGAATAAAAAGCGATGAGCAGGTTGTAATCATGTTTCATTGCGGCAGTCGCGGATTTGGCCACCAGGTTGCCACCGACTACATTCAGGTATTTCTTCGTGCGATGGAAAAGTATCACATTACGGCTCCGGACAGAGAACTTTCCTGTGCGCCGTTCAGCTCACCTGAGGGGCAGGAATACTTTGTGGCAATGAAATGTGCAATCAACATCTCTTTTGCCAACAGGCAGCTTATTCTTCATCAGATACGAAAAGTCTTTTCTGAAGTGTTTGGCCGAAGTGCCATGGATCTTGGAATGCATCAGGTTTACGATGTGGCGCATAATACTGCAAAACTGGAGGAGCATATTGTTGATGGTGTAAAGCGAAGGCTTTTAGTTCACCGCAAAGGTTCAACCCGGGCATTTGGCCCTGGAATGGGGGGCATACCCGAAGTTTACAAAGAAACAGGGCAGCCTGTAATCATCGGAGGCAGCATGGAAACAGGTTCTTACCTGTTAAAGGGGGTCAGCAGCGGCGATCAGACCTTTTATTCCACAACGCATGGAAGCGGCAGGGTTATGAGTCGAAGGGCAGCCCGAAGGCAGTATAGAGGCAAAGATGTGCAGAAAAAAATGGCAGAAGAGGGAATTTATACCAGAACAAGCTCTTTTTCCGCTCTGGCAGAGGAAGCCGGGGGAGCGTACAAGGATATCGATGAAGTGATAGAGGCTGCCAGTCAGGCCAGAATAAGCAGGCCTGTTGTGCGTTTTTCGCCGGTGGGGAGCGTGAAGGGGTAGGGGAATGCCGTATTCATATATCGAAGAGATTGTCACGGCAGATGCTGCTTTCAGGGCATGGGGGCAGACGCTTGAGGAAACTTTTATTTCGGCTTTTGATGCCACCACCAATTTAATGGTTGATGATCTTGAATCTATTACAAAAAAAGAGGTCAGAGTAATAGAAGTCAACGATCGCTCTGAGGAGATGCTTCTTTTTCAGATTCTTCAGGAGCTCATTTATCTAAAAGATACTTTTTGTCTATTTCTTCGTCTTCAGAAGGCTTCAATCGAAAAAAAAGACGGGCTCTTTATATTCAGGGGTGAAGCTGCAGGGGAGAGGATCGACAACACAAAGCACCATTTGGCTGTAGATGTAAAGGCTGTAACGCTGCATCTGTTCAGTGTCAGAAAGACAGATTTTGGTTGGGAGGCAATGGTTGTACTCGACATTTAAACTGGTTTTTTCAAAGAGGACTGTTTTATGATTTATGAGAGAGAAAAGGAGCACGAGGTCCATATTCCGGTATTATCTGATGATGTGAATCTGAGTGGTAATTTATACATACCTGATAATGCCCTGGGGTTAGTGCTGTTTGTACACGGATCCGGAAGCAGCAGGTTCAGTCCGAGAAACAGGTTTGTCGCCCAGTATCTTAATAGCGGTGGTATCGGGACACTTCTTTTTGATCTTCTGACCCGTTCCGAGGAAGCTGCAGATCTGATAAGTGCAAATTTGCGTTTTGATATAGATCTGCTTTCCAGAAGATTGGGTGCGGCAACCGACTGGATATCCTCTCAGCTTGATTTAAAAAATCTTCCTGTCGGCTATTTCGGGGCCAGTACAGGTGCCGCAGCGGCGATTTGTGCCTCGGTGGATCGCGGTGATGTCAAGGCTATAGTATCCAGAGGGGGAAGGCCAGATATGGCAGGGCTTAATCTTGAGAGGATTAAAACACCAATTCTCCTGATTGCGGGCGGTGATGACTATCAGGTGATTGAGCTTAATAAGAGAGCATTTGAGTCGATTCGTATTCCTGCAAAAAAGCTGGAGATAGTGCCAGGGGCTTCACATCTGTTTGAGGAACCAGGAGCACTGGATGAAGTAGCCAGATTAGCGGTTGCTTGGTATATTCAGTATCTGCATTAACCCTGTTCAGGCTACCTGTTGTTCAGAACGGAACTTCCCCGGTGTGATTTGGTGGAATTTCAGGAAATATTTTTCCATTTCCGGGGCATTCTGGAAACCGCACGCCTCTGCCACTGTGGCCTCATTGCAATGAGAGGAACGCAGCCGTTCTTTGGCGATTTCGGTGCGGTTGAGCATCATGTAATTCTGAAATGACAAGCCTGTGAATCTTTTTATAAGGCTGTTTAGTTTCTTTGGTGATATCTTCAAGTCCCGGGCGACATCATTTTTTGTAGAATCCTTCTGAGTGATCCGCCGTTCCATAGCCTCTTTTATTTTCTCAAATATCTTTTCTTCCGCTTCAGATCTTCCTGGAACATCAGTTCTGGAACTCTTGCTGATGGAACGGATCAGCAGCTGAATCAGCAGCATCAAAAGGAGTCCGAGTACAAAAAAGATGATCCAGACCGTAAGGCGGTTTTTCAAAAATGGTTTTGGCTGGAACTGAATCGATCCCCAGACATAGGGGCTGTAGGATTCAAGGGCTCCATAATTTATCCAGGGGCTTCTGACAATATTTTCGCTGATAGCACTTTTAACTATTAAATTGCAGGCGATTTCTTTTGGGAGAGTATTTGAGATGCTCTGGAGAGGAATAGAGAAGTAGATCTTATAACCTTTGAAGTTTACTTTTGTCACCTTGTATTTAAAATCACAGGCCAGAACTTGAGAGTTCAGTTTAAAGCTTCCACTTGAGTCGAACACCGGCTGATAGATAATCCTGTATGGTTTACCGTAAAGGGGTATAGAGTAAGCCATAATATCCTTATGAGGATAAGGCTTTCTGCTTAATGTCGGGTCTAACAACACTTCCAGACCCATTCCTGCCAGAATGTCACGGGGTATATTGTCATAAAACAATGGGTCATTGACTTCCATCAGTACCGATAGATCTTTCTCGTTCCAGTACATTGAAGCGGTAATGGATCCGGGAGAGCGGGGATACTTGAATGTAAATGTATCCGGATTGAAGCTCTGGGTACCCTGGTGATCATAAGGTATTATTTTGACGGATCTTTCAGTGTTTTGATGAAGGAAAAATACACCTTCCCGGTTAATCTCTTTAATGCTCCAGTTCGCCAAAGTAACTTCAGCGAGAAATGAGACCCCCGAGATGAGCTGGTTTGGGATTTTTGAAATATCCCAGATGACCTTAAACGGGGCTTTAGAGACTGTGCCGAGGTTCACAATGACCGATGAGTCCGGTTTTGAACCAGTGTAACGGGCCTTGAATAAAACCCGTTTTATGTTGCAGGGGGCCTTTACTTCGAGCGTACAGGAAGGTGAAGTTATCAGAGCACCTTGTGCAGGCAAAGAGAACTCGGGCTTGCATTCCTGAGAGAGTACTGTTGACGTGAACAGAATTAAAAAAATAGGTAGAAGATTATATCTGATGATCAGACCGGAATTCATCTGTTTATTCCTCGTGAAAAGGGCAAGAGAATAAAAATAAAAATAATTAGTGCATTTTGAACTCGGGAAGTATTATGAAAAACAAATCCAGCTGATCTATTCAGGAGATCTTAGCTATGAGGAAAATGGGCGCAGCTGGACTCGAACCAGCGATCTCCGCGATGTGAACGCGGCGCTCTAACCAACTGAGCCATGCGCCCCTTAGAATTGCATAAAATAGAACTGAATACCTTTAGAGTCAACTCTTTTCAGATCAAAGTAGTATCATTTCTCAGCGTTAAATGAATGGAGTATTTCCAGAATAAAGCAAACCTGTGGAAATTAAGAGATTAAGAAGTTATTTTAATGTAATCGGGTACACTGAATAATTTCAGGAAAATAAGATGGAAAAAATTATCTGTTCATGGATCGCCATTGCTCTTTCAGTGCTGATTTCATCAGGATACGCTGGTTCCAGAGGTGGTATGTATTCAGATATCAATGATGAACTGATGAACTCATCGCATTCTGAAGCTATGGCCGGCTCTGATTTGAGCATGAGTTCCGGAGCCTCACCATCCAGCACCCCTGCGAATCTGGCATTTGATTCATTAAGTACCATCTCGCTCTCCTACGCCAATTACTTTCATAATGCATTCAGTACCTCACTGCTTTCCTTCACAACCAGTGCCGGAGAAAATCTGGGCTACGGAATAACTGCCGGTTATGTGTATCTGCCTCAGATTGAGATAACTGAGCATGCTGATACAAATGGAAGCGGTGAGCCGGTTTATGATCCTGAAATTGTTTCCTGTTCAAGTATTTTTTTCAGAATTGGTTTGGGCTGGAAAACCAGGATCCGTGAATCGATGCATGTAGCTTTGGGGGGTGCCCTTAACGGTCGTCGCACCCGACTTCCTGATTACCGGGGGTACAGGATAGGAATGGATCTGGGGGCAAAGATGCTTTTGAGCAAGCCCGGGGTCTCTATAGCGGTTTCGGCTGAGAACCTGATATCAGATGTGGTGATATGGAGTGATGCATATGAAGAGGTGGCTTATCCTCATCTGCGGGTTGGTCTGGGCTGGGAAAAAGAGTTTCCTTATATTTATGGCAGGTTGAGAATAGGGTATACAACGCCTGATCTACTGTCTAATGAGGGAATAAACTATATTGGAGAAGATGAATTGGGAGATGGTGTCAGCATCGAGAAACCTGAATACTTCAAGTTGTACAGGAAACCGTCGTTGCTGATTACCGCAGGTAAATATGGACTTGAGTATACTATCATGAGCCGGTTTGCCCTTAGAGGCGGGTTGACTCAGGGTAAATTCAGTTTTGGAGCGGGGATTTTGCTGTTTGGCGGGAGGGCCGGGTTGGATTATTCTTACTCGGCTGCAGCGCTTGCAGGCACAAGTCAGGTGAGTCTGACATACCGCTGGTAGACATGTAAACGCATTGTTTTTCTGAGAATCTGAATGAGCCTTCAAGAAGAATGTCTCGTTTTGCTGGCCGATAATGATCAGAGCCTTTGTACTGCTGTATCAGATTATCTTACCTCAGTCGGATTCAAGACTGCACTGGCATTTGATGGGTTGCAGGCTATGGAGATGCTTGAGCAGATCAGGCCCCATGTTGTTGTAGCAGACCTGAAAATGCCAAAACTTGACGGGTTTGAGTTTCTGAAAAGTGCCGGGAAGATGCTTACTACAACACCGGTCATAATCACAGCTCTGGATCCAGATCTTGATGTTGCAGTGAAGACGGTTCAAAGCGGCGCCTACGACTACATTCTTAAACCCTACCAGTTTGAGTTGCTCTGTCAGAAGATTAATCAGGCAATAAAGGCCACTCGACTGATGCGTGAAAATTTCATGCTAAACGAGATGGTTTCCCTTTACGATATCACAACAAAACTCACCACTACGCAAAACCTTGACGAGCTTCTTGATATCACGTTTCAGTTCTGTCTTGAAGTTTCTGAGGCCGAAAGCGGATCTCTTCAGCTTATTGACAAGGAGAATCAGGAGCTTGTCATGGTGAGGCAGAAGGGAATTAATTCTTCGAGCGTGCGCTCATCAATGGCCGATCTTTCCGAGTGGTCGATTTCAAAATGGGTTTTCAAAAACAGCAAATCACTGTTGCTGGCTGACGGCAGAACAACTCCGGAAACGGGCCTGAATTTTTCCAGGACAGACATCAGCTCTGCGCTTTCGGTTCCACTCAAGGTCTCAGGTGAAACTATCGGTGTAGTAAACCTGAACCGTACTTTAAACTCTCCACCGTTTACACTCTTCAACAAGAGCGTAATAGATGTTCTGGCATCGCAGGCCGGAGTAGCCATTAATAATGCCAACCTCTATCATTCCATAAATCAGAAGCTTGATGAGCTGATGCTGATTTCGAATTATTCAGAGCAGCTCATGGGTTTGGTAGACAAACACGACGTGATAAAGTGTCTTTACGAAACAGCACTACGCAACTTTCCGGTTGATTTTATGGGCTTTTTGGTGGTACAGCGCAGGACGCATGAGTTTATGTACTGGTCACGCGGAGAAGTGGAAGATGAGGTAGTGAGGGAGATCCGCAGAGAAGTAATAGATAAATTCAATGAAACAGTTTCAGGGCATATAAGCGAGCGTAAAGTATTTATCAGAAAAGTTCAACTTTCATCGACCAGAGTATCCGGGCATATTAAACTGCCGCTTGCGTTCAAGTATGTAATTCCTGTTGTGTGGGAGGACCTGAAGTTTGGCGCCATGATCTTCGGGGCATCAAGGGAAATGTCCAATGAGCCTGAGAAAAAAGCCCTCTTGTCAAGTTTAGTCAGTCAGACCAGGATAGCTCTGACCAACTCCAAGCTTTATAGCGATATGAAAGAGAACTATATCCGTACAATAAAGGCTCTGGCTATCGCTGTTGATGCAAAAGACACATACACACACGGTCATTCCGAAAACGTGATGAATATTGCCGAAGAGATTGCCCGTGAGATGAAAATTGACGAAAAGAATGTGGGGATTATCCGTGATGCCGGACTGCTTCATGATATAGGTAAAATCGGAATACCGGGATACATCCTCAACAAACCCGGGCCTCTGACTTATGAAGAGTTTAACGGGATCATGAAAACCCATAGTACCCTGGGCGCCAATATAGTCAAGGATGTCCCGTTTCTGCACGATCTTCATGATCTTATTCTTCATCATCATGAGCATTTTAATGGCGGAGGATATCCTGATAATCTCAAGGAAGATCAGATCCCTGTAGGAGCCCGGATTCTTCATGTGGCTGATGCATTCGAGGCGATGACCTCTAATCGACCATATAGGGACAGCCTAGGCAAAAAAGAGGCAATAAAACGACTCGTTGAAGGAAGTGGAAAGCAGTTCGACCCTCAGGTGATTAAAGCATTTCTGCAGGTCGCTTCACGAAAGAACTGGCTTGACGAAAATTCGTCATTTGAAGTGACTGAGGCGTCACAGGAGCAGTAAACCAGAAATATCAGAAGATCAGATTTTCAGTCACCCGGATCTGATTAGTACGTATACATAATACAACCCGCACCAACCCTGAAGATACCCAGGTTTAAATCCCGGTTTCAGAGAGGATTCAAATGTCAAAGCGCGTCTTTTTACCGGCAGTCTGCTGCCTTTTGATTTTCTGTGGAGAGCAAGCAGGCAAAGATGCTGCAATAATAGTGGAAGAGAAAGAGATAACCCGTAAACAGGTAGAAGAAGCTGCTGAAATGATTCACAGAAGCATGGTCAGCATGTTTCCACAAAAAGCGCTGGAAGGGGTTTCGCCTGAGCTGCTTAAAGGCGCCGCCAGACAGCTTATAGCCAATGAACTAATGCTGAAGGAAGCCAGGAAGAGAAATCTTTCATTTGATACGGCCATGGTCGACAGCGCATTCTCGCAGTTTAAAAGCAGGTTTGGTGATCAGGCCACTTTTGAACGGGAATTGACAATGATGGGACAGACAGAAGAAAGTGTCAGACGGGAGATGCAGAGCGGAGCGCTTGTTGATACGCTTCTGAAAATCATACTGAACGAGTGTGATTCTGTAAAGGATGAGGAGTGCAGAAGTTTTTATGACCAGAACAAGGCCAGATATCTCAACCCTCCCAGGTCAAGGGTAAGCCAGATTTTCTTTCCATCAGATACTACTAAAACAGTACAGGAAAAGAAGCGGGCGGAGGCTTCGGAGGTTCTGGCCAAGATTAAAGGTGGCGCCGATTTTTCAAAGCTGGCAGCTAAATATTCGGGTGGTGATCTGGGGTGGTTCAAGCGCGGGGATCTTAAAGCAGAACTGGATACAGTAATCGGAAAGCTGAAATTAGGGGAAGTAAGTGAGATCATTACTACCGGAGTCGGTTTTCACATTCTGAAAAAGACCGAAGAGGAACCGGGAAAACCGCTTTCCTACGAAGAAGTTAAAGATCATATCAGGATCAATCTGGAAATGAAACAAAAGAACATATTTGTGGCTGATTTCGTAGATAAGCTCATATCAAAGGCAAAGATCCGTTACATTGATACATCTCTTGTATATGTTGCACCTGCAGACAGTATGAAAAAATAGCAGGAAATCCGCGACTATACTGTTTTAAGGCCACAACTGAACAGGGTTGTGGCTTTTTTATTCCACTTACAGTTTTGAACAGAAGGTCAGGTCTGACACAGAGCGGTAATCTCATCAAGACCCGGGGGATCTAAAGCCATCGGGAATCTTTTACAGACGCAAGCCGAGGTTGCTGCGGCGAACCTGACAGTTTTCCGGTCGTCCCAGTTGTTCAGCACGCCATAGAGTACACCGGCACGGAATGTATCACCCGCTCCCAGTGTACTCTTTACATCTACAGAAAATGGCTTAACAGAGCCGGCACTGCCGTTGCCTCGCCCGTAGAGAATCTCTTTTGAACCAGATGTAAAGATTATCAGCCCGTCTGATAATGAGGTGTAGCTGTCAAGAAGACTTTCCAGGTCTTGCGTCGGATAATTATTCCTTATAAATTCTCCGGAGATTACCATTGCAGCGGCATTTCTGGTAATATAGCTGTCGGGTGGAGAATCGATAGACACATACTTTTTCCCGGAGGCCACTGCCAGCTCTGCTGCTTTCAGTGATTCTTCATGGAAGAACGGATCTATGCCGACTATGCGTGACTGGTTTATAGCTTCGGGGTCAGGCTGATTCCATCGTTTTTTATCTCTAAAATAGTGGCCGAACCTCCCAAACACAGTTCTTGATGACCTGTCAATAATAACCAGATCCTGGACTCCATCGAAGGAGGGGTCAAAGAAGAGATTTGAGCAGTCAATCTTCAGCCTTTGGAAAAATTCAGAAATTGCTTTTAATGTCCGGTTTCCCAGATATGGTCCGTCAACCTTGACTTTAAGCCCGAAATTTGCCAGAATTATGGCTGAGTTTCCTGTTTCGCCGCCCGGGACAAGAACTGTATCTTCAATTTCACCATAAGAATCGGCCTCAGGGTACTTTCCGTTCAGGCTGTGAATGGTGGATAAGACGGTCATTCCATAAAGGTATACATCATTGCTTTCCATCCTCAGTCTCCGCTGTACTGCTTTTGGTTACACGATATTTTTTCAAGGCGGTATTTCCCATACTTCAGTTTCAGGTCATGGAGCAGATATGTATCTCCGCCCGGCCTCATTCCGGCATTGTAAAGGGTATCCATAATTTGTAGCTGGTCTACGGCTGCTTTCAGTTTATTGATATTGGGTGTAAAGACTTCGGAGAGACTTTTCCGTATTGCGGGGTCACTTTCCGCTTTGTTAATTATTCTGATGCCGTACGGGCCAAGCAGATCTTTGAATGATTGAGAATGCCTGTTAAGCCACTTACGTTCCCTTACGTTTTCAATCCGCTTTTCGGCAGCAAACCAGATAATACGAAACAGAATTGCTCCTGTTACCCATACCCACCATGCTGGTTTTAGAGTGTAGTATGCAAGGGCTCCGGCGAGTATGGATAAATAGAGTCGATAGAAGCCGGTCAGCCCCATGTTCATTTACTCTGCAGGAGGCCTTTGATTGCAGTGGCTATTAGCTTCGCTGCATCTTCACTGATTCCCTGTTTCTGTTTGCTTTTAAGAAGTCTGGCCACATGTGAATTTGTCAGGGGCTTAGAAGGTGGAGGGGGAGTCAGGGCTTTCTTTACCGGTAAAGATTTTTTCAGGTAGCCGTTTCTGGCCATGAAGTCTGCGATTTCTCTATTTAATGGTTTTTTTCTGGATGGGTTATCAGACATTTTTCTGTAGCTTTCAGGATTGGTGTATTGCCGTTCCTCGTGCATTTAACAGACTCCGTTTATATGCTGAATTCCCGATCTAAAATTTCCGAAAGGAAACGGTCTATGGAAACCGGATAATACTGTAAGCGCGGTCCAAAGATCAAGCCTGTGCGCGTATTTTCCTGTTGCATGAGCTGGTCATTGACCCGGTTGAGATGTTCCTCTGGTCTGTCCTCATAATTATTTATTCGGAAGAACTCGCTTTCAACTTTAAGATTTCTTCCTCCATGAACAAATGAGAAGACCCGTCCCTGTATTTCCTTATCAAAGGTCTCCGGGTCGAAGACTTCTCCGAAACTTTCCTGTAGCGCTTGAGGAGAAATCAGAAATTTGGGAGATACATTAATTTTGCCGTTTATTTCCACTGCGTGTGATGGATTCTCTTCGTTGGGTGCAATGAGTATGTATGGAAGCTGGTGGTAGCCGGAAATGATTCCTGAGATTGGTTTCCGCAAGATCTTTGTATTATAGAAGACCTCTCTTGATGTTTCACTCTGGTAGCTGTTCATAGTTGAAAAAATAAATTATGACTGAGCGATGTTGTTTGTCTTTCCGGCGGCACTCTTGAGATTTGAATACGATGCTGGAAGTACAATATTTATCTTCAGGCCCGCTAAGGAGTTCTTACTGTGGTTGTTCAGGAGACATTAGAGAGAATTTTTGCGTTCTCTTCAGGCAGGTCCGGATTGATAAAGAACCCTGAGCCCATTTCGAATCCGGCACGGGTCAGGATCCTGGGGATAATCTGAATGTACCAGTGGAGGTGTGGTTCTTCGGATTTGAATCTGGTGTAGGAATGGATAAGGTAATTGTAATCGGGATCATTGAGGTGATTATGCAGTCTGGAGATCAGGTCCTGCAGCATTGAAGAGAGCTCTTTTTTTTCGAATTCATTGATGCTGCCGAAATCAGCAGTATGTCTTTTAGGTAATATCCAGATTTCGTATGGTACCTTTGCGGCATAAGGGACAAAAGAGATAAATGAGCTATTCTGTGTTACTATTCTGGAGACAACTTCAATCTCGTTGTGCATCAGATCACAATAGATGCAGCTCCCCATATCATCAAAATATTCCTCTGCCCTTATTTCCTGGAGGCGAATGGATCTGGGGACAGTCGGGGATGCGACGATCTGCGAATGGGGGTGAAGCAGTGATGTGCCTGCGCGCAGGCCGTGGTTTCTAAAAATTGACACCATCACCACCCCGGGGTCTTCCATCAGTGTGATATATCTTGAGTGATATGTGTCTATCAAAGAATGCATCTGTTCTGGATCAAAATAGGGTATTTCTTTATTATGCCGGGGGTGATCGATAATGACTTCATGATGTCCATAGGCCCCCATGCAAAGGTAGAATCCGTTCTTTTCCCTATTTAAATTGCCGCTGCTGCTAAGAGCGGGGTAGCGGTTTGGCACTGAACGGGTACTCCACTGCTGATCGGAGATTCCTGGTGATTCGTGAAGGATTGCAGGGAGCATTTTTTCATTCCCGGGGCAGAACGGGCATGCTGGATCGTATCTGGGAAGCGTGTTTTCAATGGGAGCTGTCTTATGGGCGTGGGGTCTTGATTTACGTACAGAGGAGAATATAACCCATTCTTTGCTTATGGGATCCTGGCGCAGGCAGTGGACAGAATTTTTTTGAGCCATGGTTGATGCAAAAAAGGGTCAGAATCAGGTCCTGACCCGGTATATAGTTTCATAAGAATTGTAGATGTCAATTTCCTGTTCAAGCAGGCGTGTAAGAAGGAAATTGTTCCGCACAGACTGTTTGGCCAGTTTTCCCATCCTGTGGGCCATGTCCGGGTTGCCTAACACTTGTACGATTTTATCTGCAGTTTCTTCGATACTGGAGACCAGAAATCCGTTTACACCATCCTGGATCTGGTATTTGATTCCTCCGACGTTTCCACCGATTACAGGGGTACCTTTCCACATTGCTTCAGTGACTGTGAGCCCGAAGCCCTCTTTGAGTGATTTCTGCAATACTACGGCGGCCTTCTGCTGAAGTGCATTAACAAGAGAAGTATCTTCGTGACTCAGTATGATGATTCGCTCATCGCGGTGGTGCAGGATAGATTCATATATACGTTCACCTTCTGGATCATCGGTGGCAGGTGCTCCCAGAAGCACCAGTGTGGCGTCGACCTTTTTGCGGGCGATCTGGAATGCTTTTATTACTCCTTCAGGGTCTTTGCTGGCATCAAAGCGTGAGACCTGGACAACTAGGGGCAGGTCTGTAGGGATGTTGTAATGCTTGAGTCTCTGCATGACTTCTTCTTCTGTAAACTCTTTATTTTTAATTGAAAACGGGTCGATAGCCGGCATTACAAAGAATTGTGGTGTATTGAGATCTTTTTTGTATTCGGGAATGCTCATCACAACTCCATCGTACATCTCTATAAACGGGACCAGATAATTCCACATTTTCTGATTGGGAGCAGAGAGATCGATGTGGCATCTCCAGATCCAGGGACCCTTTTTTTTATAATGACGTACCATGGGCAGAGGCTGCGGGTCGTGGACAATGACCAGGTCGTGATGGATATGGTTTCTTAATACGTTCTGATAAATTATGTGCTCGTATAGCTCTTCCTTGCGCGCGGTGAGGTTTATGTCATCTCCCTGAAGCGCGTTGTGCATCTTTTTGGTAATTGTAAAGAAATCCGGTGATCCCTGAATTATTCTCCATCCGGTATTGACCCCGGCACTGTCCATAAGAAGTGTAAGAGAGGAGAGCAGCTCGGCGACTCCGCCACCATAATAGGTTGAGCTGATATTTGTGATGTGCATGCCTTGCATGAGCTGGATCTTTTTAAAGATCCGGTCTATTGTTTCCGCCCCTACAAATCTTTCGTAATCTTCGAGTTTTGGAACCGGCAGTTTATGGAAAAGGTCATTATCCATGTTTTTTCCTCGGTTTTTTAGTCTGACAAGAATGGCTGAAAAGTAATAGGGGCAATTATTATGCCGGAGATGGGGAGGTAGTGTATCTTTATTTCTGTAAATTTAATTTCTATTCTTTGAATTATCGGGAGTTGATTTTCTCCTAAGGATAGAAGACCTCCCCTAGAGCATTATTCTAGGGGAGAGGACGGCAGACAGTAGT
>JAAYYB010000355.1 GCA_012515615.1 Fibrobacter sp. | reverse complement strand
TCGGGTTTTCCAATATCGATCTGGCAGCTTATCTGGGTGTAACCGGTTCTGCAGTATCGAAAATGATTACAACAAGCAGCAAAATAGTTGGACTGGATTTACTCAAAGAGATGGTTTGTTCGTAAAATGAGGTACCGGGTACAGTAGATTCCATTAAATGAGATCTATCATCTTTTCAATTGCGACTTCTTCAAGAGATATCCTTCATTCACAATTAATCTCCTTTGCTCTGCTGAAATTCCGGCTTGGATAGAAGAGGTGATTTTATTCGATTAAACTAAAATTGTTGTGATTGGGATTTCCGGACTTTTATTTGGCAGGGGGGAGACTTTATTACACTCAGTAATAATTTTGTAACTTACTTGTGAGTTCCCCAGAGGTAACTTAGCATTTTGATACTAATTCACCTTGTATGTTTTAAATTGTGGTAAATAATTAGATCCGTAGTGAGGGGTAATCACCTGAGGTGAAACTGCGACTTAATATGCTAAACAACAAAGTTACCTCTGGGGTGGAACAGTGACTTAACGCATTAAATCAAAAAGTCACTCTGGGATGAGACCTTTGACTTAACGCGTTAAATCAAAAAGTCACCCGGAGAAATAAATGTGTCACCTTGGGGTGTTCTTAAGTCATTGTTTCATCCCAGAGATGTTTTCACCCTGCCTAGGAAATGACCTAAGTGCAAAAAAACTCAGCTCCTATCTCATCTCAGGGGTAATTACCCTCTCCCCAACAAAATCCCCGCCACTTAGAGTAAACTCTCCTCCCGCAGCTCTAAAAATCACATTCCGTATCTCCAACAGAAACAATAACTTACGGAACTCTTTACGCACCATCTCTTCTGTTATCCCATCAAGAAAACCATCAAAAATCTGACGATGCGAGGCGATGTAATCTTCACAAAAATTAACAGATACTGTTCCCCTGCTTTCAATGAAAAAGAGAAGGGGCGCAATCATGGTATGGGCAATCAGCAGAGAGGGGTTTCTGTAGAATGAACTAAGCTTCCTCCTGAGTTTTTTCCAGAACTGTTCGTTGGTAAAAATAGGATTCCCGTGGCCCGGGAAAATCACCCGGGGTTGCAGCTCAATGCATCGCTCAATTGAAACTGAGAATTCACCCAGAGAGGTCAAGTAAGGTTTGTTCAGATCTAAAAAACCTATGTCATTGGTAGTAAGGAGGTCTCCGCAGAACAGAAGTTTTCTTTTTTGAAGAAAATAGGACGCGTGGTCGTCTGAATGTCCTGTGGTTCGCAGGACTTCTATCTGTTCATTATTCAAAGAAAAAACAGTTTTATCTGGTACGATACAGTCCGGACTCAATGGCTCAGAAGTCAGATTCAGAACAGAACTTCGTGCTTCTGTGAGCTTTTGGTCGTTATTCCCTTCACAAACCACTATTTCTGCACCGGTAAGAGTCCGGAGGTATGATGCGGCACCTGTGTGATCCGGGTGAGAATGTGTGCAGAAAATATACTTGACAGATTCAGAAGAGGTGATGCGGCTTAAGAGAAATTGTGATGTCTGTTTTTGAAATAAGGGATGCCCGGTGTCTATGATTACGGGCGGATCGATCTTTACGAGGTATGAGTTGCTTCCCAGTGGTGATGAAGCTCTGAAAATTTCGGGATCATGCATGGAGAGAAAAAAACGGCCACCTTTCTGGCGGCCGTTACAATTTGCGGATAATCAGCTCTTTTGAGCCAGATATTTTTCTACTGTTGCAACGCACTTGTTAATTGAAGTGATGTTGGGAAATTCAGATTCGGGAATAGACACCCCGAATTTCTTTTCCATGGTTGCCAGCACTTCCAGCAGAGCCATTGAATCCAGTCCCATATCTTCTATGAAGCTGGCTTCATCGGTAATTGATGATTCATCAATGTCCATGTCTTCAGCGATATCTGTTATGAGTTCGCGAATTGCGCTTTTGATTTCTTCTTTGTTCATGCGAAATTCTCCTCACTGGATCGAGGTTTTTATTGTTATTGATTTAAAATAATAATCGGGCTTATGTGCTGTACACAGAGTTGTTTAAACATTTTTGAGAATCAGCGCGCCGCAGTTGCCGTCACATGAGAACGACGTAACGAGTGCGTACTGGCTTTCTTTCTGGACCGTTTCGAAAACCAGCGGAATATTGCCGATGGTTTTATAAGATGGTTGAACACCGCTGATACGGGAATTTTTAAGATCTGCCAGAGCGCACATGGTATTGATTGCTCCAGAGGCCCCGTAGCATTCACCTGTAAACATTTTGTACGCGGTGACCGGTTTACTTGTTCTAAACGCAGATGTGATCGCATCTGCTTCAAACTTGTCGACAAGTTTGTTGCCGTTGGCACCTGATGCAATGAAATCGATAGTATCTGAATCGATGCCTGCCTGGCTTAATGCGGTTTTGATTGCATAAACCGCCGGTTCGCAAGAAGATGTGGTTTTTCTGATATCAGGATTAAACGCACTGCCGACTCCGGCAATTTCAGCCAGAATTTTTGCTCCCCTTGCTTTTGCAGATTCTTCTGTTTCAATCAGAAACAGTGCACAGCCTTCTCCTGCCACTACACCATCACAATCCTCGGCAAAAGGGCGCATATTTCCGGATTTTGATAGAATGCCTGTTCTCTGTAGCCCCAGAAGGCTGTAATAGCTTACCTCTTCGAGGCCGCCTGCTGCGATACAGTCAAGGTAACCCATTTTTATATGGTCGAAGGCATAAATCAGTGCATCTATTCCGGAGTTGAAACCGGTGGAGATGGTGGCACTGAGGTTACGAGCTGCATAGCGAATATTTGAGTTCCCGGTAGGGGAGTTGATAACAGTGTTGGCAAAAGCCTGAGGATTGACATTGTTGACGCCGTTTACGATTGAATCACTGAGGAAATCACCGATACTCTGTAGGCTGCCGAAAGCTGTACCGATACATATTCCGGGACGGTTCTCTTCGTCTGCATTTTCCATCACCGATTTGATGCTTGATTCAAATGTTCCCAGAAGATACTTGGTGGCATTGTCTTTATTACGGAGCCCTTTTTTACCCAGAACCTCAACAGGATCAAAACCGGCTACAGAGTAGCAGGGAATTTCACTGCTGAACTGATGAAACTCGAAATCCTTTATAGTTGATTTTCGGGGCGGCTGGTTCATACCAGAAGCGAGACTGCTGAATCCCATGCCCAGAGTGCTTATGGTTCCGACTTCAGTGATGACGATTTTTCTGGATTGCATTCTTAAAATCTTACCCTTTGAATTTTCTAAGGACTATTGATGATGTGTTGCCGGCAAAAGCATAGGCATTTGAAATGACTGTTTCCAGTTTCATTTCACGAGCCTGATTTGGAATATAGTCAAGATCGCATTCCGGGTCAGGTTCGGAGTAATTTATAGTTGGCAACGCGATGCCGTGCTTTATCATCAACGCACAGGCTGCGGCTTCTATTGCGGATGCTGCGCCCATAGTGTGGCCCATCATTGATTTCAGTGATGAAATTGGTGTGCTGCGGGCCTTTTTCTCACCAAGTACTTCTTTAACAATGAGAGTTTCTGATTTATCATTTTCACCGGTACCGGTGCCGTGAGCACAGATATAATCGATATCTTCTCCGGTTATACCGGAATTCTTAATTGAACGCCGTAAAGCGATAATTCCCCCGCTTCCTGTGGGATCGGGAATAGTCATCTTGAATGCATCACAGCCAAGCCCGTAACCGGAAATTTCGGCGTAAATGTGGGCACCGCGTGCAAGGGCTTTGTCGAGCCGTTCGAGGATAAGAATTCCTGAACCTTCGCTGACTGCCATACCTGCACGGTTTTTGTCAAACGGACGAACGATATCTGGAGTTGTAGCAAGAAGGCGGTTAAAACCTGTAAAGGCGATACCCGAGAATGGATCACTTCCACCGACTATTGCAGCTTCAATTTTGTTCTGTTGTATGAGATCAAAAGCATACCCGATTGCATAATTCCCAGCTGCACAGGCAGTAGGAATCATTATATGCGGACCCTTTATGCCAAATACACGGGCTATATTGGCCGGTATGGAGGCACAGGGGTATTGACGTGGCAGGTTTGATGGTATCTGGTTGGCATCACCGGTCTTATACTTGATTTTTACACCTTGCTCCAGAATCTGTGGTTCACCCATGGTGGTTCCCATGCTGATACCGATCCGGAAAAGGTTTTCCTTTGAGAGGTCGAGGCCTGAATCTTTAATAGCCATTCTGGTTGCGGCAACCGCAAACTGACTTGAACGACCCATGTTTTCTATCTCTTCTGAAGAAAGAAACTGTGTCGGGTCAAAATCAAGCACTTCACCGCCGGTTTTTGTTCTGAACTCTGTGGCATCAAATATCTGCAGTGGCCTGACACCATTTTCCCCTTTGACTGCGTTCTGCCAGAATTTGTCAATGCCGGTACCAATAGGAGTTATGAGACCAAGTCCAGTAATTACAACTCTGTTTTCATACATATTGATATTTTTATCCCATTAACATGAATAATAAAGAAAGCTAAATATAGTTAATTAGGCTGAAGAAATCCAATTGTGAAAAAAAATGTCTGATTCCAACCTGAGTCGGTTATCCTGAGATTGCACAATTTATTGATGCTTTAGTTAAATTTTGCCTTAAAAATCAGGCTTCTTTTCGCATCCCGAACATCATTTCGCCTTTAGCAACCAGTTTGCCATCAACTGTTGCTCTGGCTATAACTGCAGCGCTGTCTCCGAAAACTTTTTCGATTTGTACTGATGTGATCAGCTGGTCTCCCGGAACAACGGGCTGTATAAAAGACATCTTTGTGACCTTCCCCAGATAATAGACGCTGTTTTCCTTAATGCCGCCTGATGATTTTGCGAGGAGGAAGCAGGATGCCTGGGCCATGTTTTCTATTATATATACTCCAGGGAATACCGGTTTTGAGGGAAAATGACCCTGGAACTGTGCCTCGTTGATTGAAATGTTTTTTAGTACTGTTACCGATTCGTTTTCCTTGAAATCCAGGACCCTGTCTATAAGCAGAAATGGGTAACGGTGAGGAACATTTTTCATTATCTCCTGAATATCAAACATCTTCAAATACCTCCTGATCAGGCCGTCAGGCCGCCATCAATTGTAAATACTTGTCCTGTAATATATCTGGCTTTATCTGATGCCAGAAAGGAAACCAGATCCGCTATCTCCTGTGCTGTTCCCATTCTGCGCATAGGAATCATGTTCTTTATCTCTTCAAGATGCTTTTCAGGCATGGATCTGGTCATTTCGGTATCGACATAACCAGGGGCGACACAGTTTACCGGTATAGAGAGTTTTGCAGCCTCTTTGGCTAATGCACGTGTAAAGCCGATTATTCCTGCTTTAGATGCGCAGTAATTTGTCTGGCCGTTAATTCCTACCAGGCCGCTTACAGATGTGATATTAATAATGCATCCCCGTTTATTCTTAAAGAAATAACCGATCAGATTGCGGGTTACATTGAAGTAACCGGTAAGATTGGTATTTATCACCTGATCCCAGTCAGATTGCTGCATGATAAAGAGGCTTTTATCACGGGTGATCCCGGCATTGTTGACCAGAAGATCAACATCGGTAAGAAATTCTCTTGCTTTTGTAACAAAGGCGGAAGCTGATTCGAAATTTGAAGTATCAGCCTGGAATGCGGCAGCGCTGCCACCCTGACTGGTAATTTCTTCGACAAGTAGATCAGCTTTTTCTTTGTTGGAGAGGTAACTGAAGGCAACCTGAAAACCATCGGCTGCAAGTGTTTTTACAATTGCGGTCCCTATTCCTCTTGAGCCGCCTGTGACAATCGCTTTCTTACCCACTTTACCTCCTGTAAAAATCAGGGATTATTTGCTGCTGCCCGTTTCATTCCACGGGCCACGGCATCTTTAACATTCTGGGAAAACTCTCTGGATTTTAGGATGTTTTCAAGTTTCTGATGAAAGCTGCTGAGCGATTCCTCATGATTAACTTTACTGAAGAACTCCCGCCACAGCCTCACAAAACCATCCCGCAGCTGCTTTTCTGAAGTGTGTTTAGGTTTAAACACCACATTTGCGCAGTTGAATTTTTTCCAGTCCCTTTCGATAAAGCGGTTTTCCGCTTCGATTTTGTGCCAGAAAGGGGTATTTGGAAACGGAGTGGCTATAAAGAATTCGGCGGTCTTAACGTTTGCTTTTTCGCAGAACTCCAGAATCAGATCGAACTGATCCTCCATGCAGGTGTCAAAGCCTACACCAAAAGAACCAAAGAAGCGGATCCCGCGGTCCTCAAGCTGCTTTACAAGATCGATTGTGCGCTGCCATATTCCCGGATGACGTGCGAAAAATCGGGCGCTGAACGGGTCGCTGGCAAACACAGTGTACATGCTTTTTGCGCCTGCAGATGCGATCGCGTCAAGAAACTCCGGATCGGTGTTCATGGCAGGGGAGCAGGAGAGAAACATGTTTACTTTAAAGTCCCTGATCTTTTCGCAAAGTTCCATCATATAGCGGGTGATCCTGGGGCGGTTGAGCATGATCATGTCATCGGTGATATAAAATTCTTTACCCGAAAGTTTTTTAATCTCCTCAACAACTTTTTCCAGAGGACGGAGACGGATCTTGTCCCCCTGATAAATTGGAACGTTGCACCAGTCGCATCCAAAAGGGCAGCCTCTGGTGATGGAGACTAAAGAGGCGTGCCAGTCGTATTTATTTTCCACATCAAAGATACCCGGCTTTGGGGAAACGATCTCTTCGGGCTGTGGAACCGGCTCGGCTCTGTAAATACTTTTCAGCGTTTTATTCCGGAAGTCCTCAATAATAGAAGGCCAGACTTTATCTCCTTCACCTATGCACAGAGCATCGCAATGCGGAGCAGTAAATTCGGGGGCCATTGATGGGTGCATACCGCCCATCACTACAGTCTTGCCTCTTTTACGGAAATTATCCCCGATCTCATAGGCGTACCCCGCCTGGGGAGTAAAGAAGCTGATTGCGATCAGGTCCGCATCGTCATCATAATCTACAGGTTCTATGTTCTGATCAATAATCCGCCATTGAATATCAGGAGGAAGAATGTTTATGAGGATCGGAATGCCCATTGCAGGGGGCATTCTGTAGGCCCATGTAGCGGCGATGGCAGGCATCTCCGCCAGTTCAGGGTAGGTTTCCAGAAACTTGTCAAATTTTGGATAAACAAAAGTGATTTTCATCTAAATTGCAATCTTAAAAAAATTAAGTCCAGAAGATACATTTTTACAGAGTATTATGCTACTATTTACCTGTTTTGGCGCCTTCCTGTCTGCATCTTGACATCGACATCCACTCTCCTGGAAAATCAACTGCTTCATCGCCAATAGTGAAGAGTTGGGCCTGAGCGGATATAGTATCCTTACCAAGCCATTTATACTGGTATTTCATTTTCATTTCAACACCCTCATTGAGCAGTATTGCGGTGAAAGTGGTATCATCTCTTTTATATGTTCCCGCTCCGCTGATACTGGCATCGGCACTGGAGGTCACAATAAGGGAATCTTTGCCTGCGAATGTCAGGACAAGGCCGTCTTCACCTGCACACCAGGTCCCTAAGAGAGGATCTTTGGGTGCGGCAATAATGAATGCAGCAGCGCTTAAGATAACAGCAACCGATTTTAAGAGTCTCATCTCATTTCCTTTCTGATAATGCAGGTTTACCGATACCGAAAAACAGGAGCAGCAAAGGGAGAAACAGCATCGAAAATCCTGCGCTGACTATCATTGAAACAAACACCAGAATTCCGAAATCACGTATAGGGGGAAAACTTGAGAATGCAAGTACCAGAAAACCGATCCCTACGACCAGTGTGTTGAAAAGTATAGGTGTACCCTTGATCTTTATTGCGGCTTTAAGAGATTTGATCTTATCGCCGGTTATTTTATACTGGAAAATAAACCCGCTGGCCAGGTGGATCGCATAGTCTATTCCTATGCCGACACATGTATTCATTATAATAACAGTGACCAGATTTATGGTTACGCCAAGCACTCCCATTATTGAATAAACAAATGCAGTAGAGAAAATTATTGGAATCAGCGCGAAGATGCCAATGCGTGGTGATTTGAAGAACAGAATCAGACAGAGAAAAACCGGAATGAATGTTGAGATGAGGCTGGAGATTTGAGTATCAATCAGTACGGAGCTCATCGATTCATTTAGAATCGCCGGGCCTGAAATCAGTACCGACCAGTCTTTGTGCTTCTCCTGCACATATTTTTCTATATTTTCCGCTATGATGAGCGGTTTTGTCTGCTCATCACTGCGGCAGGTTACATTGAGGCGGGTCTTCTGTCTGCTTTCAGAAAGGAAGCCGCTTATAAAGCTCGAAAAATTTTTCCCGAACATTCCGCTCTTTGAAGTAAGGAGCATTACTGCCGGTTTGGAAAGACTGTCACCTGTAAGCATAGTACTAACTTTACTCATAAGAGGCAGTACAGATGCCACGTTGCCGATACCTTCCTGTTTTTCAATAAATCCGGTAATATCCTGAACCGCTTTCCACTGCTCGATTGAGGAAATTTTTTCTCCTTTGTTTTCAAGCACTACTGAAAAGAACCGTGTCCCGCCAAAGTACTTTCCAATAAAATTGTCTGAAACCCTGAGCATGTTGTTTTCTGGAAGCATAGCTATAGGGTTGCTCTCCACTTTTACCATTCTGAATCCTACATAAAATAAGATAAGGAGAACCGGGAAAAGCCAGACCCATTTTCTGGACTCAAGAGTGAATCTGGAAAAGAGGTCCCAGAAACTGTTAAGCTTAACCTCATCGGATGTCTGGGGCACTGCTGCGGCTTTTCCTTTCTTTTCAAATGAGAGAAAGACCGGAATTATAGTAACATTAAATGCAAACGCAAACATTACCGATACACCGGTGTACAGCCCGAATGTCCGTGTCCAGGAGATCTCCGAGAATACAAATGACGCAAATCCGGCAAATGTGGTGACAGCAGCCAGAAAACAGGGCAGAATCTGTTCTTTGTATGTCATTTGAATGGCCGGAATAATATCGGCATCACGCCTTTGGCGGGTGTAGGCTTTTATGATGTGAATTGCGCCGGCAACCCCGATAGGAAAGAGGATCACCGGAATAACAGATGTTACAACGGAGAATGTCACATTCAGCATTCCCATCAACCCAAATGTCCAGATAAGCGCGATTACATTAACCAGAAGAGCAGCACAGACATAGAGTACTCGTCTTAAAACCCGGTAAAGAAGCAGAAAGACTATTATAAAACAGACCGGCAGAAGGATGGAAAAGTCTCTTTTCATGGCCTTATCGATGAAATATGAGACTGCGGCTTCGCTGGTAAAGTAAGTCTTGATATTGGGATTCTGGTTGATGCTGTTTGTTTTGTTCAGGACATCCTTCATGACTATGGAACGATCAGCATCGGGTTTAAGCCCGATAACCATACCTAACACTGTTTCGTCATCGGATATGAAAATTTTTGAAAATTCACGGTTTTCCTGGATCCTCCGGCGGGTCAGCTCTTCATTGCTGTCTTTCTTTGATACAACATAATCACTTGAGACCCCGAAAAATCCGCCCTTTACAGGAACCTGCAATGTGTTAAGATTGGTAACCCCTGAGATTCCATCCAAAGAAGCAAATGCAGATGACCAGGAATTCAGGGAATCTATTTTTTCAGTCAGGTTTCCTGCCTTGAATTCGGCAATAAACAGTATGAAGTAAGGAGCCGAAAACTCCTTTTTCAGATTGTCGTAATCAATCTTTGCTTGTAGATTCGGTGGAATCGCCTTGAATGTGTCATTATCAACATGAATTTTAGAGAGGAAATACCCAAAAAACAGTGTTGAAATAATTATGAAAAAAATCACGAGTGAGCGAAAACGGATCAGCCCGCCTAAAAAACGATCGAGTAGGGAGTTTGGATTAGTCATAGAATTTTCAAATATAATAAATGTTCCGGTATTTAACTCTGCCTGTATGAATTAATTCTTTTTAAACTTTTTTCCTCTTTGCAGGATTATAACATCAAGTAAATTATATATTTATATCTGGTTCCTCTGAGAACCGTTCATAATAATAAAACCATAACAGATAGACGCAGATAACAGATGATTGTGCTCAGCCTGATATTGATTCTTTTTGTTTTACTTCTTTTATATGTGTATTCCCCTTTCAAGCGTCCATTTCTTACTGAAAGTGACTGGACCTATCACAAAGCTCCATGGTGGCAGCTTTATTACTCCTCAAAGTATCTCAGTCCGGTTAAAAAACCGTTCCGTGGATCAGGTCTTGAGGAGGCTTTTTCAAAAGATATGAGTCCTGACCAGGGGGGGGCGGTGATGCTGAATCCACAGCCGGTAGTGATTAAGGCTGTTGGAGATTTGATGTGCAGAAAGGATCTTGCGGGTGAAGGCGGAAAAGAGCTATGGAGTCATATCGGTTCAGATGTCTTCTGTGGAGATCTGCGGATCGCCAATATGGAATTTGCAGTAAATCCAAAATGCATAATCGAAGAGCTTCTCAGGTTTTCTGTGCCTGAGTCATATGCTGAGCCGCTTCTGGGCGATAGCCGTTTTGGGATGTTTGATGTAGTCAGTCTGGCAAACAATCATATCAATGACAGCCTCTCCGGCGGGATAATCTCGACTTGTGATTTTCTGGATAGAAGAGAGGTTGCTTATTCCGGTGCATGCAGGACTTCCGATGAACAGGATCTTTTCCCGATTTTTGAATGCAGGGGAATAAAGATTGCTGTTTTATCCTACACGTTTTCAACAAATGGTATACCTCTTGAAAGCAGTTTCAAGCATGGTACAAATCTGGTACGTTTTAATGCTCTTGTAGATGACGACTATGACCCGTCAATGATTTACCGTCAAATAAAACTTGCACGCTCAAGGGGTGCCGATTTCATAGTCGCATGCAATCACTGGGGGGTTGAGTTTGAGTATTATCCACCCCATAGACTGGTTAATCGGGCCCACAATCTGCTTGACTCTGGGATAGACCTGATTATCGGACATCATCCGCATATTATTAATTTATCAGAACGATACAGAACAAAGGATGGCCGGGATACAGCTGTTCTGTATTCCCTGGGAAATCTGACATCATGGGGACTGAAATTCGCCATTCAGAAGATGAGCCATATTGCAGAAGTGACACTGGATACAGGGTTTGACAGTTCCGGCCGCAAGATGGTCAGGCTTGGAAATATCAGGCTGACACCTGTAATCCATACAATGGTCCGGCAAAACGGCAAGGTTGTACATAAGTTGCTCCCGGTTATTAAGACTGTTGAGAACTTAAAATCTGGTAAGTACAAAGAAAAGCTTACCTGGAATGAGAAAAGATTGCTCAGGAAAGTGGAAAAAGAACACCGGAAATATTTCCGTCAGAAAGGCTTTGAGTACACTTGAGCGTTTTACTGGCAAAACTGTCATATCAAGTGTATTTTTCTTAAAAATGTCCTTGAGGTCTGAGGACAGCGGTAATGTTTGGCTTTAAGAAGGAATGGAGATAAACATGCTGGTTCAGGTTGAAATAGCATCTTTTGCAATGGATACCAGCCGCAATTCCCCTGTGGTGATATTAAAGGAAGTCAGTGGTAAAAGGACACTTCCTGTTCCTGTTGGACCACTGGAGGCAAGCGCGATCGCCATAGAGTCTCTGAATGTAACTCCTGAGAAGCCACTCACAATAGATCTGGTCAGAATAATTCTTGAGCAGCTTGGTGGAAAACTGACCAGGGTTGTTATTTATGACATTCAGGAACAGTCAATTCTCTCCCGTCTTCAGGTCACCGATGGTAATTCGATGATTTTTATCGATTGCCGCACAAGCGATGCGCTGGCTTTGGCACTAAGATGCGGAACCAGCATTTTTGTTAAGGAATCTGTAATGGAAAAGGGTACATCAGGCAACATGTCTGAGAAAGAAAAACTGCGCAACAACATCTCATCTATAGATACCATTGAGTTCGGAAGATTTTTTCTGGAGTAAATATATGATAAAGCTGTTTTTCGGCCTTGCGTTCATTGTACTTTTGGCCGTTCCGGAACATCCCAAGGCAGTTACTGTGCTTGAGAGAGCTACCGGATACTATAAGGCTGGAAATTATGATTCAACAATAATTGTCATCAGAAATTACCTGAAAAAAAATGGCAAAGGCAATGAATCAGAAGCGCTGGTGCCTCTTATCTGTGAGGCGATGGTGAGAAAAGGTGATTATGATTCTATGCACAGGCTTTTTTCCATGTTCCGGCAGAAATTCCCCGGATCCAGATTCACACCACGCTTGTGGTATCTGGAAGGGGTGGCTTTGGGCAGGGAGGAAATGTATTCACAGTCGATTTCCGCTTTTTCGGCTTGTCTTGACGGGGGGGTCTCATCTGTACTCGACTCACTATCTCTTGCCAATACAGAGGTTATTTGCAGGCAGATGCCTTCCGGTGAAGTCTCAGAAATCGCTCAATTGCCCCTGCATTACAGAATACTGGAAATAGTACGATACTATGAAATTAACGGGTTTTACTCCATGGGCCAGTTTGCTAAAGTTCAGAGTCAGGCAGAAGATCACCGCAGGTCTTTTCCAAGGTCCAGATATGAGTCGATCCTCAGAGATCTGGCTCTGAAAGCCAGGGACCAGCAGAAAGTGACTCTACAGGTTGGTATTCTGGCTCCTGTTTCAGGTGATGAAGCGGAAGTGGGCAAGAGAGTGGTTCAGGGAGCACAGCTTGGGATTGAGCTTTTAAACCGGCAGAACGGGATGAGTGTTAAAAACATTGTTCTAGACACAAAAGGCAACATGGTTGAGACCGCACGCCGTACAAAGGAGTTTATAGATGACCACAGAGTCCCGGTAATAATCGGACCGGTTCTCAGCCACACAGCGACAGTTTGTGCTGCCATGTCTGTCGGAAAACCGGTTGTTATGATCTCTCCGACTGCAACTGACGATGGTATAGCCGGGCTAGGAAAAAATATCTTTCAGATGAATGCTACAATGGGTGTCCTGGGTCAAAAGGCTGCCCGTTATGCCGTGGAAAATCTTAACATAAAAGAATTCGCAATCATGGCCCCGCAAACCTCTTACGGCATGTTGATGGCAGAGAGCTTTAAGGAAGAACTGAGAAAGAAAAACGTGGAACTTGTAGCCGAAGAGTATTTCGAGGAGGGTGCAAATGACTTCGCTGCCCAATTTCTGAGTCTGCGCTCAAAACTTCTCAAACGTTACCTCGAAAAGAAAGTCCTTGACAAGGGAGGTGATTTCAGTAGAAAAATTGCAAGATCAGACAGCCTCAAGTATGTCGATTCCACTTTGTCTGTTGGTGGACTGTTTATTCCGGCTGATGCTGAAGATGTAGTGATGATTGCACCGCAGGTCATCTTCCACCGCATTCGCACCCAGATGATCGGTTCAAATGGCTGGCACAATCAGAAGACAATTCAGGATGGCAGGCAGTATGTTGCAAACGCGATTATTTCAACCAGTTCCGAGATTGACCAGAATAGCAGGGAGTGGCAGGAATTCAGAGCCGCCTATAAAGCAAAATTCAATTCTGAACCCGACCGTGTAGCTGCACTGGGGTATGATGCTGCATTAGTCGTTATGAAAACATTGAAAGAGGCTGGTGATGATCCGGCAAAACTGGCAGATGCAATGCTTAAGAGCCAGGGGTTCAGCGGTATTACCGGTAAAATTACTTTCGATCAGGAAAGCGGCGCCAATAATGAGGCTGTAATATTTAAAATCTCTGAGAGCGGATTTATCAGGGTACAATAAATCAGAGCAACTGAATAAAAATTGTTTATCTGCTCTTTTGTTATAAAAACAGCTTATTCTGTAACTGGTCGAAGGATGAGGGACCACATTTCTATATCGCCATTCCTGCCCGCTGACTCAATAACTTATTTTCTTTAGAATATCTATTCTGGTGCTGTTACGTTGTCAGGGATGAGAATAACTGTCGTAACAGAATAATTTACCTTTTTGATTGCTATTTTTTAACCGTATTGTACTCTTAAACACTGGTCATAAACGGTTTTTTTCCGGAAGAACAATGGGAACTCTATATTATTTCCTTAAAGAGGCTGTCAGGGGGTTTTATCAGGCAAAACTGATGACCTTTGTTTCAATTGTTTCGATAGCCGCATCACTGTTTTTCATGGGCATTGTTGTACTGGGCCTTATTAATCTCCAGAGTATTCTCGAGAAGACAAAAGATCAGCCGGAGATTGCAGTTTACATAACTGATTCGGTCAAGGAGGGTTCTGCGGATATGGATCAACTGATCGAGCAGATCCGGCAGATGCCTGAGGTAAGGCTCGCTGTACTTATCACTAAAGATTCAGCATGGGAAAGGTTCTTAAGGATGCATGGAAGTGAGATGCTCGAATCGGTTGATGAAAATCCTCTTCCTGCGACTTTAGAAGTTTACCTTTCTGAGCAGTACCGTTCAAGTGAAGATGCTCAGAACCTGCAGCAGAAAATGCAGCAGATTAATGGTGTGGAGAATGTAAGATATTCCCGTGAATGGATAGATCTCATTGAGCGTTTCAGGTGGTACTTTTTCACAGCTTCTGTGATTGCCGGGCTGATCTTGTCCCTGGTGCTTCATTTCATGATATCTAACACCATAAAACTCACAATTTACGCACGCAAAGAACTGGTGCAGAACATGCATCTGGTAGGGGCCACCGATACATTTATCAATATGCCCTTTCTTCTTGAAGGGATGCTTCAGGGGCTTATAGGGGGGCTGATCTGTATCGCCGCGATCACATTTTTGAGAATGTCTATGATTCAAGTCCCTCTGTTGTGGGGCCCTGAAACTTTTCCTTTGATAATTCTTTCTATAGGGGTGTTTTTCGGTTGGATAGGAAGCCTCAGTGCTGTTCGCAAATTTCTGGCCTGACTTTTTTTTTCCTGATAACGGGCATTTTATGTGTATCCGGGATAAGCGGGGATGAACTTACCACTTTTGATCTGGAGATTCGAAGCAAAGCCGGGGCGCTGGATTCTATAAAGAATGAACTGGCCCGTGGAAGATCTAAGCTGAAGGACCTCCAGAAAGAGGAAGGTAATTACCTGGAGCGTCTGGAACAGGTTGAAAAAAATATCGGCGTTTCAAGAACGTATCTGATTGTAATGGGGGATCGTATAGATACGGTTGAACATGTGATTGCATCTCTTGAGGATTCGTTGAAATCTGCCGAAAAGAGGCTCTCAGACCGTCAGGCTGCAATGAAAAAGCGACTTCGTCAGGCTTACATGTCCGGCTCTCCTCATCCGCTGCTTCTAATGCTCAATTCAAAGGGCCCGATGGATTTTATCCACCGTACCAGATATCTTGAGGAACTTAACAGGTACGACAGGGAGCTTATAAATGAAATAGTAGAGGCAAGAAGCCAGATAGACCGTAGCAAAAAAGAACGTCAGCAGGAGAAGGAACGGCTCACAAAACTCCTTGACGCAAAGAAGCAGGAGCAGCAGGCGTTTTTGAAAGAGGAAACATTGCGTAAGACGATGCTCGAGAGTGTCCGTTCCAAGAAAAAGGCTTTTACTGAAATGATAACGGAACTGGAAGCTGCACAGAAAGAACTGAATAGTATAATCAGGCTTCTGGAGGAAAAACGGAAAAAAGCAAAGCAGGAGAAAAGAAAAGGCGTTCTTGCTTTTGAAAAAAGTAAAGGAAAACTTCCATGGCCTGTGGAGGGCCCAATTCTCGCGAACTTCGGTAAAGTGGTTCATCCTGTTTACAAAACGGTAACCATGAATAACGGGGTGGATATTGGCGCAAAAAAAGGGGCGCCGGTCAGCTGTGTGGCACCAGGGACTGTTATACATGTGGGGTGGATGCGCGGACTGGGGCGGCTTGTCATAGTGGATCACACCAGCGGGTATATTACAATCTATGCTCATCTCGACCAGATAGATGTAAGTCTCGATCAGGAGGCTTCATATGGAACGGTTCTGGGACGGGTGGGTGACTCAGGATCGATAGGCGGAGAGAAATTGCATTTTGAGATACGTAAATCAACCAGTTCACTTAATCCCGTTGAATGGCTTGAAAGAGCAGGTAAATGATGTCTGCAATTAGATGGAGAAATCTGGCAGGACAGGAAAGAGTAAAAGAGTTTCTGGATTCAGCCTTTCAGAAGGGCACTCTTGGTCATGCGTTTCTTTTTTGTGGTGAGTCGGGAACCGGCAAGTTTGCCGCGGGAGTCGACCTGGCAATGGCTCTTCTGTGCAGTTCAAATCAGAACAGGCCCTGTTATGAGTGCGAATCCTGCCGTAAGGTGCGCCATTATGCTCACCCCGACTTTCATGTGATTATGCCTGTTGTCATGCAGAAAGAACACCGGGCTTCTGATGGAAAGCTTACGACTGAGGGATGGCAGGAGATTTCCACATCCATTCAGAACCGGGTCGAAAATCCCTATGCTCCACGCAAATTGTCGTCAATACCGTCTATTCCTTTAGAGTGGCTTAAGGAGATAAACCATGCTGTTATGAGAGGTCCTCTGGAGGGCGGGAAAAATGTTGTGATTATCGACGGGGTTGATCTTATGCAGAAAGAGTCGGCAAATGCAATGCTTAAGACTCTTGAGGAACCTCCTGAGGGATCGGTTATTCTTCTGATGACTGAGCGTATTCATTCTGTTTTGCCTACTATAATATCCCGTTGCCAGATACTGCGGTTTTCCTATCTATCGCCTGAAGTGATTCGTTCGGAGCTGATATCGCGATACGGGGCGGATAAGGACCAGGCTCGCCTCGATGCGTCGATTTACACCGGATCGCTTGGGGAGTCGATAAAATTATGGGAAAGCCCTTTGAGTGAAGAATCTGCTGAAGCTGTTGAATTCTGGGGACACTGTGTTTCAGGCGACTGGGATTCTTTAGCTGCGATGATCGACAGAATCAGTGAAACAGACAGTTCAGGAGCCTATGGAAATTTCTTTTTACAAATTATGAATCTTATAAGAAGTTCTTTTTATAGAAAGCTTAAGGGTACTGAAAACTATATTATGAGCCTGGAGATTCCGGTTCTTGACTTGAAAAATATCCGCTCTCCTGAAAAAATGGAGAAGCTTGTGATGGAGTGTGAGAGGGCAATCGGGCAGGTTCGTGTCCGCGCCAATATTTCACTTGTGCTTGTAAACTTCGCAATTTCTGTGATGGAGATATTGAATGGGGAAGAATAGTAAGCTTGTTGAAGTCGTGTTCAAGGGAGAGCGGCGTGCAATCTACCGGGACCGCAATGATCTTGAGATTGGTGAGGGAGAGTATGTCATTGTGGAAGCTGAGCGGGGACAGGACCTTGGCAAGGCCTCATGTGTCGGCTCTCTTGTGAGGCTTAAGCGTGGGAAGGGTGAGACCCGAAGTATAATACGGAAAGCAATTGACACTGACCTTGAGGCTATGGAGAAAAACAAGGAGAAGGAGAAGTCTGCTTTCAAGACTTGTAAGGAAAAAATTAAAGAATACAAGTTGGATATGAAGCTGGTTGATGTAGAGATTCAGTTTGACGGCAGTAAAATCACCTTCTATTTCACTGCTGCCCAGAGGGTCGATTTCAGGGAGCTTGTAAAGGATCTGGCTTCTATTTACCGCACCAGAATTGAACTACGCCAGATTGGAGTCAGGGATGAGTCAAAAAGGATAAGCGGATACGGTGTCTGTGGAAGAAAACAGTGCTGTAGTGCATTTCTGAACGAATTTGAACAAATTACAACACAGATGGCTAAAGATCAGCAGCTTGCGCTCAATCCTTCTAAAATTTCCGGAAACTGCGGACGTCTTCTGTGCTGTCTACGTTATGAGGACGACGCCTATCTGGAGATTTTCAGGCAATTTCCTCCTCTGGGGAGTCGCATTATCCTCAATGGGAAAAAAGGAATCCTTACGTATGTCAATATTTTCCATAATAAAGGGCTTTTACATTACGAAGATGGGGGACAGGAATGGCTTGCTCCCGAAGATCTGAAGAAAGGAACTGTAGAAAATGTCACCTGAAGGTCCTTCAGGAGTAAAGAAGTTTCTTGTCACCAGTGCATTGCCTTATGCCAATAACGACATCCATCTGGGGCATCTGCTCGAAGCAGTCCAGACCGATGTCTTCGTGCGATATCAGAAGCTGCGCGGCAATAAGGCTGTTTATATCTGTGCAGATGACACACATGGAACACCAATAGAACTCTCAGCGCTTAAAAAGGGGATCTCCCCTGAACAGCTTGTCAATGAAGCACGGCAGGGACATCTCAGGGACTATGCCGGCTTTAATATCTCATTTGACATATTCTATACCACAAATTCAGAAGAGAACAGACATTACGCTGAGCTGATTTACGAAAATCTCAAGAAAAACGGGCTTATCGTAGAACGGGAACTCGATCAGTTTTATTGCGAGAAAGACAAACGATTTCTTCCAGACCGCTTTATTATGGGAACCTGCCCCAGATGCAAAGCTCACGATCAGTATGGTGATGTCTGTGAGGTGTGCGGGGCCACATACGAACCAACGGAATTGTGTGAACCACGCTGCTATATCTGCGGAGAGAAACCGGTGCTGAAGAAATCAAAGCATCTGTATGTACAGCTTGGAAAATGCGAGGAGTTTCTCCGCGATTTCATTAGCAATAAAGACGTTCTTCAGGAAGACATGCGCAATTTCGTGAAGTCATGGATTGATGACGGGCTCAGGGAATGGTGCATATCTCGTGACGGGCCTTATTTCGGATTTAAAATACCCGGTACACAGGATAAATATTTTTATGTTTGGCTGGATGCCCCTGTGGGATATGTCTCCTCTACTGAGAAGTGGTGTAAAGATAACGGGCAGCGTCTGGAGGACTACTGGGGAGCAGGTAGCGGAACCGAAATAGTACACTTTATCGGTAAAGATATCGTATACTTTCACGCGCTCTTCTGGCCGGTGATGCTTAAAAACGCAGGTTTCAACCTCCCGTCCAGAATTCAGGTACACGGATTTTTGAATATACAGGGCGAGAAGATGTCTAAATCCCGGGGAACCTTTATACTTGCAAGGGAGTACCTTGATAAAGTAAAGCATCCTCAGGCACCTGAGTATCTCAGGTTTTATTTCGGATCAAAGCTGATGCCCAATACAGCAGATATCGATCTTAATACCGATGAGCTGATCAGCAGAATAAATACTACGCTTGCCAATAATATAGGCAATCTCCACCACCGGACATTTGTCTTCTGTGACAGGTATTTTGAAAAGAAAATTCCTGATGTGCAGTGGGATGAGGCGGTTGCAACTATTGTCAATGAGGCCGCCATTGAAATCGCCGGCTATTATGAGCGCTGCGAGTTTAAATCGGTTGTTGAGAAAGTGCACGCCCTGGGAAGCCTGGGGAATAAATACTATCAGGACAGCCAGCCCTGGACGCTGATTAAAACTTCTCCTGAAAAAGCAGCTGAAGTGATGGTGACATGCGTAAACCTCATTAAAGCGATTGCTGTCTTTCTTAAACCGATAACACCTGAAATGTCAAGCAGAGTCGAGAGACAGCTTGAGGCCGTATTTTCATGGAAAGACTATGAGTTCTCGCTTAGAAACAAGCTGCTTGGACCTACTGAGAAGCTTGTAAAGCCGCTTGAGACCGATGATCTTGCCCCGCTCCTTGCTACTGTTGTCAAAAAGGAACCGCAGGCAGAAACTGGCCTGATTGATATCGATCAGTTTAAAAATGTCGATCTGAGAGTCGCGGTGGTCAACAGTGCCGAACGTGTAGAGAAGTCCTCTAAACTACTTAGACTTCAGGTGGAAATCGGAAAAGAGAAAAGACAGATAATTGCAGGGATCGCGGCCCACTATACTCCCGAACAGCTTGTAGGACGGCAGGTTGTCGTGATCGCAAACCTCAAACCTGCGACACTGTTCGGGCTTAAATCCGAAGGGATGCTTCTTGCGGCAAAGAACGCGGATGGATCGCTGATAATTCTACAACCGGAAAAACAAGCTGTATCCGGAGCAAAGATTTCATGAGCTGGCCGGGAACTGCCAGAGAACGTGTTTCAGTAAAAAACGTCGACTCTGCAATTGTTCAGCGTCTGAAAACCGAGCTGAATGTTCCTGACGCGATCGCTGCAATACTTGCAGGAAGAAAGCTTGAGACTTTTGAGTCCTGCAGGGCATTCTTTCGCCCTGATATCTCCCAGTTCCACGATCCGTTCCTCTTCAGACAAATGGAGATCTCTGTAGAGCGGATTCTTCTTGCTATTGATAGAAAAGAAAAAATAGCGGTTTACGGGGACTATGATGTTGATGGGATCACCTCTACGGTACTCCTTATAAGAGTACTTCGTTCTTTAGGTGCTGACTGCTTCTATTTTCTACCGAACCGTCTTGTTGACGGCTACGGCATCTCAATATCTGGAATAGAGCAAGTTGTAGCCTCCGGCGCAAAGCTTATTATCTCTGTTGACTGCGGAATTACATCTAATGAAGAGGTCCGGAAAGCAAAATCACTGGGCATCGACATGATTATAACCGATCATCATGAGCCCAAAGATGATCTGCCTGATGCTTTTTCAATACTTGATCCTAAAGTTGAAAGCTGCGGATATCCCGATAGCAGACTTGCCGGAGTCGGTGTAGCTCTCAAATTGTGCCAGGGGTTGGGGGTAAAAACCGCAAGAGGCGAACAGCTCTGGAAACCCTATCTCGATATTGCAGCACTTGGAACAGCCGCCGACATAGTCCCGTTGACAGGGGAGAACCGGATTATTGCCAGTCTGGGTTTTAAGATGATGCCGGATACGCAGCACAAAGGACTCAGGGAACTCATCGCACAGCAGGGCCTTCAGGGAAAAAAGATCACAACATCACAGGTGGTGTTTGGCCTTGCACCCTGCATAAATGCTGTGGGAAGGCTTGGAAATCCCAACAGGGGTGTAGAACTTCTTTTGACAGATAATGATGACGATGCGCGGCGCATCGCTACTGAGCTGCGGGAAGCAAATCTGGAAAGACGATCCCTTGACAGCACTGTAGCTGAAGAAGCCTGCCGGAGGGTGATTGAAAACTGCAGCCCGGAAAATGACTTTGTACTTGTACTGGGTGACCAGAACTGGCATGCAGGTGTAATCGGTATTGTGGCCTCTAAACTCGTAGAGAAATTTTTCCGTCCGACAGTACTCTTTTCAATAGGCCCTGATGGACTGGCTAAAGGGTCGGGACGAAGTGTTCCGGGGCTTCATCTGTTGGATGCCCTGAGCGGATGTGCTGATCTGCTTGAGGGATTCGGGGGGCATGCCGCGGCTGCGGGAGTCAGTATCAAGAGTGAAAATATCGATGCTTTCAGGGAACGCTTCAACAGCTGTGTCGCTTCCCTTCTGAGTCCCGAAGATTTGACTCCTTCAGTTGTCGCTGATGCAGAGATCGATCTGCCGCAAATAACCCCGAAATTTTACAGGATCGTCAAGGAAATGGAACCCTTCGGGCCCGGCAACATGCGGCCGGTTCTTTTCTGCCGCGGGTTAAAGCATAAATATCCTCCAAGAATTGTAGGAAAGAACCACCTGAAGCTGGCGGTGAACGGTGATGGAATAGTCATGGATGCAATTGGATTCAATCTGGGTGAGAGAATAGATGATTTACGCAGGTCCGAAGCAGTTTCACTTGCGTTCTCTTTAGATGAAAACGAATGGAACGGGAAGACCTGTTTACAGATGAAGTTAAGGGGAATTTCGTTATGAAAATGTGGGACGGACGCTTCAGTAAAGCATCTGACAAATTGATGGAACAGTTTCACAATTCTCTTCCTTTTGACAAGACATTGATTGAAGAGGATATCGCTGGAAGTATCGCCTGGGCTGCGGCTTTGGCTGATCTTGGGATTTTCAGCCCTGATGAACTCAAAAAGGTCAAATCGGGACTTGTGGAAATTCTTGATGATTACCGGAATGGAAAAATCGAGTTTCTTCCCGGTGATGAAGACATACATATGGCCGTCGAGAGAGTGCTGATAGAGCGTATCGGTGATACCGGAGCCAGACTTCATACCGGACGTTCCCGTAATGACCAGGTGGCAACCGATTCGAGGCTCTATGCAAAAAAAGCAATCGGTCATATAATTGATGCCGTCTGTGAACTGCAGAGATCTGTTCTGGACCGGGCCAAAAGCGATAAAAAAATCATTATACCCGGATACACTCATCTCCAGCAGGCTCAACCCGTCCTTCTGGCCCATTACTGGCTCTCACTCTTTTTCCTGCTGGAACGCGAAAAGAGCCGTCTTGAACACGCGATTACCACAACCGATATTATGCCGCTTGGTTCCGGAGCAATGGCCGGAAGCGGGTTCAACGTTAACAGGGAAAAACTGGCTGAGAATCTTGGATTCTCATCTGTATCACAGAACAGCATCGATGGTGTGGCAGCGAGGGATTTTATCCTGGAGACACTCTCATGCATTTCATCTCTTGGTATTCATCTGAGCCGGTATGCTGAAGACCTTATTATCTGGTCATCGCGGGAGTTCGGTTTCGTTGAGCTTGATGATGCCTGGTCAACGGGTTCCAGCATGATGCCTCAGAAGAAAAATCCGGATTCTCTTGAGCTTATAAGGGGCAAGAGTGGAAGGTTCATTGGCAACCTCACCAGGTTTGCCGCTACTCTCAAAGGGGTTGGGCTGACATACTATAAAGATCTGCAGGAAGACAAAGAACCGTTGTTTGACAGTGTCGATCAGATTCTGCTTGTGCTCAATGTATTCTCTCAGGTGATCGCTACCCTTTCTGTAAAAAACGAGAGAATCGAGGAGGACCTGGATCCGTTTCTGCTTTCAACTGATCTTGCCGACTATCTTGCCCGTAAAGGGATGCCTTTCAGGCAGGCACATAAAGTGGTTGGCAGAATCGTTGCATTCTGCATTGAGAATGGTACTCCCTTAACAGATCTAACATCTGAAATGCTCAGAAAGTTCTCTGAATCATTTCAGGACGATGTGGCTGATCTTTTTTCTTTTGAAGGATCTGTAAGGAAACGTCTGGTGGCGGGTGGAACCGGGGTGGAAAGTGTAGATAAGCAGATTGAGTCTGCCAGCAGACTCTTATCATAATAAAAGAGTTGGGAACTGCTGTGTGTCTGTTTCCCGTCACTTCCGTTCAGAAACCAAAACCTATCCCAGCATTGATAAACGGTTTTTCAGAATCAAAGTCGTACCCGTAGGTTCCTTCCAGGAGAAAGTTAAAACGGCTTCCGGTTTTTATTCCCAGAGTGCCGGTAGTTGTGTTACCGAATGATCTACTATTTTCACCGATTATGATTCTCCCTATGTACTTGGGAATCAGATAAAGCCCTGTGAATTTGTTGATGTCTGCACCCAGGTAAACCGGTACGTAAAAGTCTACTATATTTGTTTTAAGCTCTCCGCTTGTAATCTTGAGATATCCACCGTCAAATCCTAGAGACATATCAAAACCGCTTTCATTGCCATACCCGAGCAGCTGGTATTTTGCTCCTGCGGAGAAACCCAATGGAACCCAGAAGCTTGCATGTGCTTCCAGCTTCTCGATTATCCCCTGTCTAAACCAGAATATTACAGCTGGAATGTTTTTTTCTGTACCTGAATCGAAAAATTCAAACTGGTACTTTGTAAAAGTGACGCCTCCTCCGAACTGTCTTTTCCCTGCCGGCATTACATCGGCAGACTGCATGGCAGCATAATTTGCACATCCAACTGCAAAAAACAAAACTGCAGCCATTCCGGCTGATACGGCAATACGTTTAAGCATAAATTCCTCCATATTGGAGTGGGTGAAAGTGACGGGAATCAGAAACTAAGATTTATTCAATAAATTGTCAAACAGAGGTGTAATAGAGAACAGTATTGTACCTAACTTATGCACCCGGATCAGGGCGAATTGCACTTATCCCTTGTGCATAAAGGCTTTCACAAATCGCAGATGTTCCACCAGTGTGGTGCACCTGCGATTTATTCAAGCCTTTCTGTTACAAGGTCGAAGCGCACCTCGTCCCTTCCCGGATGCATAAGTCAGGTTGTATATTTATTTTAGAAGCATGAAGTGTGGGAAGGCTCGATTCCTGTCTTTGCAGGAATGACGGAGCACGCATCATTAGAAATTATCCCGGAAAGATCTCATGCGTAAAAATTTTCTTGTATTCGGCAGTCCCTGCATAGGCCAGGAAGAAATAGATGAAGTAGTCGATACAATGCGTTCCGGATGGCTGGGGACAGGACCGAAAACCCACCGGCTGGAGAAGGAGTTTGCCCGGTATCTGGGTGTAAAGAATAGTGTGGCAGTAAACTCCTGCACCGCAGCGCTTCATTTATCCATGCTGGCTTCCGGTATAGGGCCTGGCGATGAAGTGATCGTGCCTGATCTTACTTTTTGTGCTACTGTAAACGCAGTTATTCATACCGGTGTACGTCCTGTTTTTGCCGATATAAAAATCCCGGATATGACCATCTCTCCAGATGAAATACTGCGGCTCATCACGCCCAGAACAAAAGCAATTATCCCTGTGCATCTCTACGGTAATCCGGTCGATATGGATCCAATAAGGGAAATAACGGACCGGCACGGGCTTATGATTATCGATGATGCTGCGCATGCCATAGAAGCTATTTACAAAAACCGCAAAATGGGGCATCTTGGCGATATTACATGTTTCAGCTTTTATATAACCAAAAATATGACCACGGTTGAAGGTGGTATGGTGACTTCCGAGAACGAAGAGTGGATCGACAAAATAAAGATTTATGCTCTGCACGGAATGTCCAAAGATGCCTGGTCGAGGTTTTCCGATAAGGGCTACAAGCATTACCAGGTTGTAATGCCGGGTTACAAATACAACATGACCGATCTGCAGTCCTCTATCGGTCTGCACCAGCTTAAAAAACTCGAAACGAATCTGCTCAGACGTCAGGAAATCTGGAAAATGTATGACGATGAGCTGAAAGATCTGCCCCTGGAACTGCCGTCAATCGGCCGCAAAGAGAACAGGCATGCCCTTCACCTATACGCGATCCGGGTCAAAAAAGAGTCACCGCTTGACAGAGATGAACTGATGAATGCTCTGTTTTTGAAAAATATCGGTACCGGGGTGCATTATACCGCACTGCATCTGCACCCATATTACAGTCAGGCTTATGGCTATAAACAGGGCGATTTCCCCGCTTCGGAAATGGTTGGTGACACTACTCTGTCAATTCCGCTTTCGGCAGCATTGACTGATGAAGATGTGTGGGATGTGATAAAGGCACTCAGAGAATGCCTGAAGTAAAAACCGTTTTGTAATCGGGATGGTTTACTGCAGCTTTTGCATTTGGGCCCGCAGTGGTTCTGCGTTCTTCATTCCTGTGAAAACCGGAATCCAATTTTTCATCGTGTGGACTAATGAGAGATTCAGTTCTGTTTCTTGTACTTCCGCGGCCCTTCAACGTAAAGGTTGTTTCCCTCACAGTCAATAGCAACTATCAGTGGAAAATCCACTACTTCAAGCTTGTAAATTGCTTCGGGACCAAGGTCCGGGTATGCCACGACTCTGGCACTTTTTATCTGCCTGGCAAGCAATGCACCGGCACCGCCAACTGCTGCAAAGTACACGCAGGTGTTATCCTTCAGTGACCTGATCACTTCTTCACTTCTGATGCCTTTACCGATGATTCCGCCGAGACCCGTAGCGGCTACAAGGGATGGCGTGTATTTGTCCATCCGGGAGCTGGTTGTGGGCCCTGCGCTTCCGATCGCCATTCCCGGTCTGGGGGGAGTTGGACCGGTATAATATAGAACCTGTCCTGAAAGATCAACAGGGAGCTTCTCCCCGCTCTCCAGAAGAGAAATGAGCCGTTTGTGGGCAGCATCTCTTGCCGTATAAATTGTACCGGTCAAGAGTATCTCATCACCGGCTCTCAGGGAGCGGATTAATTCTGCAGAGAGCGGAGCTGATATGTTTTTCATGAAAAGATCCTATAAATTGACTGTTGCTTTGCGCGCGGAATGGCAGTTCAGGTTTACAGCGACCGGCATCGATGCGATATGACAGGGAAATGTCTCAATGTGAACCGCAAGGGCACTTACAGTTCCGCCAAGCCCCTGAGGGCCTACACCGGAATCATTGATTCTTGCAAGAATATCCTTTTCAAGCCCGGCGTATTGCGGGTCGGCATGGGATGATCCGATTTGCCTCAGGAGAGCCTTTTTGGCAAGCAGAGCCGCTTTGTCGGCAGTTCCACCTATACCTGCCCCCACTACCACAGGCGGGCAGGGGTTTCCGCCTGCCTTTACAACAGTGGAAACTATGAAATCTATTATTCCCTCTCTGCCATCAGATGGCTTGAGCATCGCAAGCGAGCTCATATTCTCGCTTCCTCCACCTTTGGGAAGCAGAGTGATTGAGAGCATATCCCCTTTTACAATGTCAATATGAATTAGCGCCGGAGTGTTATCACCCGTGTTGATCCGGTTGAAAAGGGGATCCTTTACAATAGAATTCCTCAGATATCCCTCTTTATAGCCGCGCCTTACTCCATCGTTGATTGCATCTGTCAGAATCCCGCCATCGACCGATACCTCAGATCCCATGTTCACAAAAAAGATGGCAAACCCGGTATCCTGACAAAGTGGCAAAGATTCCGAACTGGCAAGAGATGCGTTCTGCAGGCATTGATTCAAAATTGATCTGCCTGCAGGTGATTTCTCGATAGTCAGAGATTCCTGAAGTGCTTTCAGGGTGTCATCAGGAAGCTTGAAAGCCGCCTGAAGGCAGAGCTCTTTGACCGCATCGGATATGTCGGAAAACTTTATTACCTTTGACATGATTGCTTTCTGCTATCGGCTGCTGATTGTTTCCGAGAGCTTTTCAAGACGTTCCCGGTAATCATTCAGATCAATCTTAATTCGTGCCACACCGGTTTCTATTGCCGCCCGGGCTACCGCTACGCTCTCTTCTACCAGAACTCTTGGATCCAGCGGCTTTGGAATGATGTAATCGGGTCCGAAAGAGAGTGACTTCAGTCCGAAATTCTGGAGGACTGAAGGCGGGATGTCATCTTTTTGGGCCAGAGATGCCAGAGCGTGTGTGGCTGCAGTTTTCATCTCTTCGTTTATCGTTGAAGCACGTACATCGAGGGCTCCTCTGAAAATGAACGGAAATCCAAGGACATTGTTGACCTGATTGGGGTAATCGGAACGGCCAGTTGCCATTATAAGATCATTCCTGACACTCCTGGCTTCGTCGTAGCCGATTTCCGGATCCGGATTGGCCAGAGCAAAGATTATGGGGCGCTCGGCCATGCTTTTTACCATCTCAGGTTTTACTATCCCGCCCATGCTCAGACCGGCGAAAAGAACTGCACCTTCCATAGCGTCCCGAAGCGTTCTTTTCGATGTCTCAGCAGCAAAGGGTTCCTTGTATTTATTCATTCCGTCTGTTCTGCCCTTGTAAACGACTCCCTTGCTGTCAACCAGGAGAATGTTTGATCTTTTAACTCCCAGCCGAACATAATGGTTTGCGCATGAAATGGCGGCGGCTCCGGCTCCGGAGAAAACGACCTTTATCGAGGAGAGCTCTTTTCCCTGAATCTGCACTGCGTTAAGCAGAGCGGCGCCGGAAATGATAGCAGTTCCGTGCTGGTCATCATGGAAAACCGGAATTGACATCCGCTTTTTCAGCTCCTCTTCTATGTAAAAACATTCCGGAGCTTTTATATCTTCAAGATTGATTCCGCCGAAGGTCGGTTCCAGACTTTCAACAATTCTGACGATCTCCTGGGGATCTTTGGAGTTAATCTCCAGATCGAACACATCGATATCCGCAAACCTTTTAAACAGAATGCCCTTTCCCTCCATAACCGGTTTACCTGCAAGGGGGCCGATGTCCCCCAGGCCCAGAACCGCGGTGCCATTTGAAATTACGGCAATCAAGTTGCCTTTTGCTGTGTAGCGGTAGGCGGCATCGGGATCTTTCTCTATCTCCCGGCAGGGTTCTGCCACCCCGGGTGTGTACGCCAGTGAGAGATCTTTTTGTGTTTTGCAGGGTTTTGATGCTATTACTTCAATTTTCCCCCTGCGTCCAGATTCGTGGTAATTGAGAGCTTCCTGTTTCATTTGCTTTTTCCTCTTGCATAATAAGTAGAATAGATCATTAAAAATAGATTCTTTTCTTCTTTTATCCAAAGGCAGTTTCAATGATAATTTTTGAGGATTGCTAAAAAGCTAATTGCGAGGAACTCGAAATCTCACCCCAGAGGTGACTCAGTGATGCTTGTGGCATTTAACGAGTTGATTCACTATCTCACCCCAGAGGTGACTCAGTAACACTTGTGGCCATTTAACGAGTTAAGTCATTATCTCACCCCAGAGGAATGCAAATAAAAAAGCCGCTCTCATGTCTTTTCACAAGAGCGGCTTTTTTGCAGTCCAGTCTGTCTGTTTAAACTATCTGGTTCTGAATACTTTCTATATGTCCAAGGTCCCCTGTCTTAATCCCCGCTGCATTTGCCTCGTCTGTATCGATATGCATCGCCAGGCGAAATGATGGGTGAACCCTTACAAGGACATCGCCGAAGATCAGATCCCGTCCTGAATTTTCAATACGGACCCTGACTTTGATTCTGTCTGTCAGGCCCATTCCCAAGGCGTCTTCCGGGGTCATGTGTATGTGTCGAAGAGCGCAGATTACTCCCTTTTCAATCGTAATTGTTCCTGCCGGGCCTTCAAGTGTCACTCCGGGAGTATCTTTTATATCCCCGGATTCTCTTACTGGCGGATGAATGCCGAGTTTAAACTGTTCGGTCATGGCGATCTCGACCTGGGTCTCTTTTCTTACTGGACCAAGTACCCTGACACGCTCTATTCTGCCTTTTGGCCCGATAAGGTTGAGTTTTTCTGCACATGCAAACTGCCCCGGCTGTGATAGCTCGCTTTGATTTGTAAGCTTATGTCCTTTGCCGAACAGAGCTTCCACATGTTCCTGACTGAGGTGAATGTGGTGAGCAGAGACCTCAATGGGTACTACCTTGGGGCGGGTGCTGGAAATGATGCGGGTAATATGGTGCTTGCTGAGAGTACGGAGTGTTTCCCGTGCAATCATCAATTCTTCATTTGTCGGGACAACTAAAGTCTTTATCCTGGAAAACTCTGCAGAGATGTCACAAACTTCCGCAAAGCCTTTTGCTGCCCGGTTTTTGGCCTCATCAATCTGGATACCCATGTATCCCAATCCCTGACAGGCAAGGCTTCTTACTGTTGAGCTGCCCTGGCCTATTCCCCCTGTAAATATAAGCAGATCAAGACCACCCATTGCGGCAATATAGGAACCTATATATTTGCGGATCTGATAGCTGAATGTTTTTATGGCTAACAGGGCTTTGTGATCTCCCTCTTGTGCTGCCTTTTCCAATACCCGCATGTCGTTTGAGAGACCGGAGATTCCTATCAATCCACTTTCGCGTGTTACTAGTCTCTCTGCCTCTTTAGATGACAATTTACGATCTTTCATTATGTGGATCAGGGCAACCGGATCAATGCTTCCGCTTCGGGTACCCATTATCAGACCGTCAGTAGGAGTCAGGCCCATTGAGGTGTCTATTGAGCGGCCGTGGTCTATTGCGGTTATCGATGATCCGTTTCCGAGGTGGCAACTGATGATTTCAAGCTCATTGAAGTGTCTGTCGATTGTCTGGGAACCCTTTAATGCTACATAGGCGTGGGATGTCCCATGGAAACCATATTTGCGTATCTTGTTCTTCTCATAGAATTCGTAGGGGAATCCGTAAAGATACGCATAGGGCGGAAGAGTATGGTGAAATGCCGTGTCGAATACTACAACCTGAAGTGCGCCGGGGAAGGCTTTCTGCGCTTCCCGGATACCTACCACATGAACCGGATTGTGGTTAGGGGCAAATTCACTCAGCTCGTCTATAGCATTTATGACTTCTTCTGTTACGACCTCTGCACCGCTGAACCTGTCGCCACCCTGCACAATCCGGTGGCCTATAGCTGATATCTCGCCTGGATCTTTTATCACCGAGGCCGAGGTCAGCTCCTCGACCATCGAAATGAATGCTCCTGCGTGATCACCTTTGGGCAGATCTATGCTCTTTTTGCCCCCGGAAGTGTTAATCGTGTGTTTCGTTCCAGTTTCACCGATTTTTTCTATGTTGCCGAATGCGTTCTTGTTTTCATCGGCAGTATTGAATACATGGTACTTAAGAGATGATGAACCGCAGTTTATGACCAGAATTTTTTCAGGAGTAGCGCTTTGAAGTTTAAAGCCGTAAGGATCCTGTTTTTTCTCGGATGCGGTAGTTTTTAAACCCGGAGACGTCTGGTGAACAAGCGGGGCATTCTTCAGGCGATCTGCAATGACTTTAGACAGATATCGTATCGCTGAAGGCCGGGTTACAAGTGCGGTAGAGAAAACAGACTGGGGAATTATAAGCGCTGTGCAGTGTGTTAAGCCGATTATGTCTGCTACGGTTCTGTCCCCGGTCATCAGTGACATCTCACCAAAAATATCACCTGATTTCATGACCCAGAGTCGATGACTCTGACCGTTGTTATCAGTGTTTGATGCAACCGCTTCACCGTCAATCAGTACACCTAAAAATCTGCCTTCCGCACCAAACTCTATTATCGCCTCGTTTGCCTCGAAGGTTACAACCCGCGATTCGTCGATTATTTTCTGCAGACTTTCATCCGGAAAATCTTTGAACAATAATACATTTTCTTTCAAAAAAATGAGGATATTTTTAACTGGCATGGTTGCTCCTGAAAAATGAAGAAACTAATATAATAAAGAAATGATTAAAATGGTAGGATAATCAGCTTTTCATGTACCATGTTATGCTCAAGTGGTACTTGTATTTGCAGTGAAGGATTATTTATTGTCTGCTGATTGTAAAAACCGCATGAGCAGGATTGCTTTTTTATGGGTTAGGATGGTGGTCTGGTGTTTCCCAATAAATTCGCTTCCGTGTAGGTTTTGCGATTTTTGTAGGAGTTTAAAACAACGTAAAAAATAAAATTGAATTTTCATCACAAGCTTTGCATTTACTACCTGCCTAATGCTGTTTTTTGGGGTTGTATTCACCCCAGAGATGACATAGTGACTCTTCACGGATTATTTAACAAGTTAAGTCACTCTTTCACCCCGGAGGTGACATAGTGACTCTCCACGGATTCGTTTATCAAGTTAAGTCACTCTCTCACCCCGGAGGTGACATAGTGACTCTCCACGGATTATTTAACAAGTTAAGTCACTCTCTCACCCTAGAGATGACATAGTGACTCTCCACGGATTATTTAACAAGTTAAGTCACTCTCTCACCCCAGAGATGACATAGTGACTCTTCACTGATTATTTAACAAGTTAAGTCACTCTTTCACCCCGGAGGTGACATAGTGACTCTTCACGGATTATTTAACAAGTTAAGTCACTCTTTCACCCCAGAGATGATATAGTGACTCTTCACGGATTCGTTTAACAAGTTAAGTCACTCTTTCACCCCGGAGGTGACATAGAGACTCTCCACGGATTCGTTTAACGAGTTAAGTCACTATCTTACCCCAGAGGTGGAGGTGATCACCGGCAGCACTCAATTCTGCTCTGAAATTTGCTCAGTGTATTATTAATGTACAAGGTCATACTTTATCTGTTAAGCTCCGGACTTACCGGTTTGATCTATCTGGGTCTGCTTTATCTTTTCAATGATATCCTGCAATGGCACCACATAATCAGTGTCACGCTTTCTTATGGCTCAGCGATGGCTTTTTACTTTTTAACCAATAAAATTGCAGTTTTCCAACACAGAAAAACCGGTTCCGAAAAACGGGAGGTATTGCAGTTTATAATTCTGGTAACAATCAACTATTTGCTCACATTGGGCATGGTCTCTGCTGTTGAGGCGCTTAAAGGCGGGGTTTATCTGGGTTCTGTTATAGCAGGAGTGGTAACTGTTACCCTGACTTTCTTTGTTTTTGACAGGATACTCTTTAAAGGCCACAAATGAGTCCTTTATCTGTGCCATTAAAAACAGGATCGCTGCAATTATGCTCTGGACTGTCCTGATAACTCTTTTTATAAGCCTGCTTGCCTGGATAGGGCTTATAACCCTGCTTTTCAAAGAGGTGGTTCTGCACAGAATTCTCCTTTTACTGGTTTCGTTTGCTGCCGGATCACTTTTGGGCGGAGCGTTTCTACATCTGATGATGGAGTCAATCGAAGAAGATGGTTTAAGACTGTCTGTGTTTATTTGGGTACTTGCCGGTTTTGTGCTTTTTTTTGTTATAGAGCAGTTTTTTCATTGGCACCACAGCCCTAAGCTCCCTTCTCATCGGGTTGTATCTAAAAAACCGTTTACCTATATGATTCTTCTTGCAGACGGACTGCATAACTTTATTGATGGGCTGGCAATTGGGAGCTCATTTATTATCAGTGTGGAAGCCGGGCTGATAACTGCTCTTATTGTAGCAGCCCATGAGATTCCCCAGGAACTGGGGGATTTCGGTATCCTGGTTCATGGGGGATGGAAGAAACGTGATGCTTTGGTTTTTAACTTTTTTTCAGCGCTGACCATAGTCCCTGGCGGTATCCTCTCTTATCTCTCATCCAGAAGCCTTGACATCTCCAGTCTGCTTCCTTTTACTGCCGGGACGTTCATATATATCGCTTCTGCCGATCTCATTCCTGAAATAAAACATGTCTCAAGTCTTCTGCGCAGTATCTTACTGCTTGCCGCTTTCCTTACCGGAATTGCGCTTGTATTAATAGTAAAAGTTATTGCAGACAACTGAATATAGTAGACGTTACTCATAATCAAATTATCTGAAATGAACTTATTTCGTTTCCGGTAACACCGAATATTTATATTCATGAATCGCTGTTTTTTCGTCATTTTTTCACAACTCATAACGCTGGAGGTGTTTGATGTCTCTGAAAAGTAAATTCTGTTTACTGGCGGTTGCTGCTCTGGCATTCAATGTTTCGGCTCAGTTCAGCTCTCTTAATGCAAGAATCGGGGCAATGGGCGGGACATACATTGTCGACGATATCAATGATGTTCTCAGATATGCCGCATATATGAACAATTACGGCGATGACGCACAGGTGACTTTTAATACGCCGATAATCGGAATCAAGTCTCTGGGTGATATGGTCAACCTTGGAATATCTGCTAATAGAGGGTTGGTTCTTGATCCCTCATTTACCAATGGTTTCTATGAGGCCGCATTGGCTAATGTTAATCCAGTGGCTGAACCTGACATCGCTAATCCTGTCAATATTCCCCATGTGCTGCTTGGGCTTAACCTGGGTGCTGTCTCACTTGGCTTTGATCTCTTCTGTGAATATGGGCGTACCTCATCATCCAGTGAAACTGCGGCTGGGGCGTCAACTGAAGCGGGAGGTCTTATTTTGAACCCTGGAGTTATCGCATCCTTGCTCTTAGGTTCTGAGACACTTCCTTTGGCATTCAAGTTTGGTATCTCTGTCCCTGTAGCAAAAGGTCACTCCGAGACTACTCCTGCTGCCGGTGGGGCCACCACAAAAACAGAAGTTTCTTCTGAAGGGGCTCTTTTCCTGGAAGTCGGAGCAGAAGCAGCCGTTCCCATGGGTAACTTCAATCTCGATCTCGGGACCGACTTCATTATGGAAAAGTATTCTTTTGAGACCGGTAATGTCGATGCTAATGACAACACCAATTTCAAAACATCTGTCTATGCTGGTGCGGATGCAAAAGTCTTTGAGAATGGTGTTTTCGGGATTATGTACGATTTTCAGCTCAGAAGTCATACTCTGACCACTCCTGCAGATGCTAAAACCAATACCAAAACTATTACTCAATTCTTTAGAACCGGTTTAGAAAATGTGTGGGAAAACGTCTGGGTTCTCGACAAAGTGGCTGCAAGAGGGGGCGCTGTATGGGCTTTGACAACTCCTACCGCCAAAGCTGATGATGATGCTGGAAATGAGGGTAGGGCAAAAGCCCAGACTGCTGTTTCCGAGTTAATTCCCACAGTCGGTCTGGGAGCAGGAAAAGGGCCTTTTGAACTTGACATGACAATCAATCTTGGCTCCTGGGCCAATGGTTTATTCGGTGGGCCATCAGTAGGTTCTGTGACCGCTGGCCTCAGGTTTTAATCTCAAAATATCAGTACAATCAGGCTCATGAGCGGGTTGATTATTTCTATTTCGCTCATGAGCCTTTTTTTATTCCCGGAGCTTCTTGAATACCTGCCCGCTGTCTTAAGAAAACCTCACTATAGAGTTAGCTTTTTTCTCTACCTTATCCTGATTTATCTTTATATTATACATATAAAAGGATTTAAGGATTGTCTGGCTCAGATTAATCTTGTACTCGGGTAAAGGATTAAACAGGGTGGGGGTAGTATGAAAAGACATCTGTCTGTACAGATTGCACTATCCGTATTTATTCCCGCGCTGTTTCATAACTGGAGTCTCGATGACCCGGCATCAAGGCTTAAGTCCCGACTACATACCTACCGGTATCTTTGGGTTATCCGGATATGGTAAAGTGCACATGACTTCTGTTTATGCCTCACCGGGAAAGGATGGGAATGAGACGGTCGTGGTTTCCGATCAACCGGAGCCTGTTTCGGAGAAGTCCTCAGGATCCTTTCCGGTTCTATACCACGGTTAAACCGTCAATACCCGGTGATGATACACCGACGGATACTACGGACATTCCGATTGATACCACGGGTCTGCCTCCGGACATTGCCGAAGGTGTGGATTGATACTGATTTGGACGGAATTTCTGGAATACCGGTTGCAGTTTTTTACGGCAACCGGTTTTTGTTTAAAGAATAGAGATATTTATTGGAAGATTAGACCAGACGATTGTACTATATAAATAATAGGACTTCCATATAAATAATAGGACTTCCATAGATGAAAGTTCTAAATCATACTTCAGAAGGTTTATTATGAATGTAAAACGGTTAAGTTCTGTTAATTTCAAAATATTGGCGATGCTATACTTCGTTTTCGGCCTTTGCATTTCCGGAATTGCAGAAGAAGCATGCGAACTTTATTTAGAGACATGCCTGGAAAACTTTGATGGAGACACAATTTATGTTCCTCCTGAGGTGATTGCCCTCTCATCGAAAATTTACGCATGCGATCCAACCCGGGTAATCGAGGGTGTGATAGACAGCAGTGCTCCGCCGTCAATTGTATTTGTCATTGACCACTCCTATAGTATGGCGGGCTGGGGTAACACTTATCCCGGAAATGACACTTACGGAACCAGGTTCAGGGTTACCCGCGATCTAATCGACACAATCTACAAGATTCATCCCGATGCGGAGATCGGCCTGGTTGTGTTCAGAGAAGTGCTTTACTTTGATCATCGCAATAACAGTCTTCTTGAGCCGCTGGAAGGTTACGGGGATCAGTCTTTTATGCCGCTGCTTCGACTTAACCGCAAGGTAAAAGGCAACACCACCGGTCTTCAGGCGCTGCGCTCCATTCTTGAAACCGATACTGTCAGTAAAAATACCTCTAAAAACGGGATGGTAGAGGCTGTTGATCTTAAATACCAGCCTCAGTTTACAACTGAAGGTAATACGAATGTCAATAACGCTTTTGCTGCTGCTTTGCAGGCGATGCAGTCGGCAACTAATCCAAAAGAGCGGCAGTTTATAATTTTCCTTTCAGATGGAGAACCGTTTCCATTAGGCAATAATGATGACCATGGCGGTAAGGAACCTTATTACTTTTCACAGGGTTTAAATACACCATCTGCATTTACCGTTTACCTCCATAATAAAGAGACTACTGCTCCCCAATGTCTGCAGGATCTAACCGAAAATGTGCGTGAAAACGGTTATTCAACATCTAATCCAGCCAGTGATATCTGGGTTCTGAAAACCGATTACGATGCTTTGATGTCACTTTTTATGCGAAGTGTGATGAAACCGATTTTAACTGTTATCTCAGGGACACCTGTTTCGATGGCAGTAAATTCTATAATTTCTGACAGCCTGACTGACAGCGGGTTTGTCTTCTCAGAGAGATTTCCTCTTTCTGCAAACACCACCAGTTTAAACGTAAAGATCAATTACCATTTGATAAACAACAATACCGGTACTCAAAAGGATACCCAAACAGTTTCTTCTGTATATGTCACTCGTAAAGAGGGTGCGGTTCTGCCTGCTGGAGCGGAGCAGATATGCTGGGATAAAGGCTCTTTAAGCTTGAACTACAATGGCCAGCCTGTTACTCTTGTGGATGAAACCATGCAGAAACTGGAGGTGTTGTTTAATCCCGGAGATGCCACTTACGAGTCAGTTACTGTTCAGGTCACTCACAAACAGGGAGAATCTCCTGACATCGAAAACATGAAGCTTGATCTCAAATCTGCTTCCTGGACAAAGGAATTTGAGCGTGACATAGCAGATCCTGTAATAGGAGACAACGCTCTGCAGCATAAGATGCTTGACAGTATAATAGTGATTTACCGCAACCCGAAACTTCCGCTGGATACTTTGAGAGTGTCGGTACCATTCTCAATCAGCAAGACTATTAAATTCCCTGCGGCTACTTATAATGACCGGAATGCAGATGGCTTTGTTGACAGCATTTTTATCGGAGTCTCCGGGATCTTCTCATCTCAGGACCTGAATACGCTGAATGATCTTATAACACTTCCAGACTACCGCAACTTTACAATAGATTCATTGGTGTATGCAACCGGCGGACTGATATACTATGTAAAGGATGGTCTGGCTGTGCCGCAGACTTATGTAACAGGTAAAGATATCATTCAGCTGAAGCAGGGACTGCTGCCCGCAGGTGGTCTGGTGGCAGGCGGCACTATTAATGTACGGGATAAAATTGCTCCGGTGATTAATACTGCTCAGCTGGTTGTAAGTGCAACCGGAGATTCTGTATGTGTTACTTTTTCTGAGCCTGTTCAATCGTTTTCAAGTTCCCAGCCTTTCCTGTTCAGAAAACCGGATGGTAGCTCTATTGAGGTATTCCTTGATGCCGATGGTATTCTCAGCAATTCCGGATCTGTCTATACTGCAAGGATACGGCAGGTAAAGGATAATAAGTATGTCTCAACAGGTGATTCAATCTGGATCAATACTGTTGCGGGCATTACGGATACAGCTGGGAACGCGCAGCTTTCTCCTGGTAACAGGCGTGTTCAGATGAGTGTCAAACAGATCCCTTACGATGTGGTTCCAAGGGTGATAAATAATCCTCTTTCTCCTTCTGTTGCGATTCCTCCGGTTGTAATAGATGCTTATGTTGAGGCCGGAAGGCCTTTGCCTCCAAAGAACAGGGGGATGGTAATAGTGGTAGAGCCGGAGGATGGTAATTTGAGACCGGGAGTGAAGCTCTCAGGCAAGGCCTCTATTTACGATGTCGTTAAAAATCCAATAATTGAAAATAAGCCTATGGTTGAGAAGAACGGCTACCTTTATTTTGTATGGGATGGTATTAATAATAAGGGGAGAAAAGTAGCTGTCGGCACATATGTGGCGATTCTAAGCATCACCGATAACCAGAGTCCCCCTGTTACAAAGAACAAAATAATTCGTATTGGAGTAAAAAGATGATAATGTCTGTATTTAAAGCGCTGACACTTATCTTTGTTTCATTTGGAGTTGCAAATGCAGCCCAGGTGTGTAAGGCGCGCCTTGACTGCCCGGGAAACTACAACAACGATACTGTCCGGGTGGCTCAAAATGTTGTAGCACTAAGTGAGAATTTCTTTCATTGTGCCCCCGATTCATTTAATGAGGGTTTCTCTTTAACCGGGGCAGACACCATCTCACTCTTTTTCATCATTGACCACTCCGGAAGCATGAGTGTCATGGATTCCACCGGGATTCGGTACAAACTGTTTAATAGCATTGTCGATTCGCTCAGAGCTAAATCACCGGCATCTGAGGTCGGGGTGGCAGTCTTCTCAAATCAGCTTCTTCACAATCATGAGGATGATCCTTTCTTTGAACAGCTTGACCCACGCTGGCACGATTCCTATGCGCCTCTTACACGACTAAATGAAACGGTCGGGGGTGTGAGTGCTGTTGAGAAACTGAAGTGGGCACTACAGATATCCAGTACCCCCAATGACACTGATATGGGCAGGAACCAGCGTTTACTGAACGGAAACTACAGCCCTACAGGCAGGCTGAATGCCTGGGGTATAGATGGGGGGTATAATGGCACAACAGATATTTCATTGGCATTCGAAGCCGCGCGCAAGGCATTCCTCAGTGCTTCATATCCTAAAGAAAACCAGTACATAATATTCCTCTCTGACGGTGAATCTCAGAATGTAGATCAGGAAAGGAAAAATTTTGAATCCGATTATATACAGGGAGAGAACCTGCCGACTACATTTACAGCTTACTTTATAAATGTAAATAGACCTATTCCATCTCAGATAAATACCATGACTGATAATATCGCAGCCAATGGCTATTCAAACACAAATCAGTCCAGTGAGGTTTGGAAAACTTCAGGTTCCCAGTCTGATCTTGCATCAAAGCTTATTGGACAGCTGGCCCTTGGAGGTGGTTCAAAGTATTTCACGAGCACACCTCTGAGTCTGACTGTTAATGGGATCACCACTTCAAAATTTGATGATTCCCTTGCCTACCTGCCCCGGGTAATTCCGCTTAGTGGACAGTCCACTACTTTAAATGTTTCCTACAAATGGCACTGGAACCCGCCGCTTGATCGCGATGAAACAGCTACTTACACGACAGTTATTATACAGAGTCAGAACCCTGACAATTTAAATGTAGGGTGCTGGGATCAGGGATATTTGAAGTTTTATTACCAGAACACAGATATAACCGGCCAGATCATACAGGTACAGCAGACATCAATTGAGGTCAGGTATTATCCTCCGGCAGATCCGGGGATCACCGGGGCTGACATTGTGGTAAAGAATGCTGAAGGAACCGATTCACTTGTACTCAGGATGGTAGATGAGGGTCAGTATTATTCAGCAATATTTACAAGAGAATACGGTTCACCGGAAAGTGACAACCTGCTGCAGAATGCGTTTTCTGACAGTGTGATAGCAATTTACCGCAATCCGGCTGTCCCTCTTGACACAATCAGAATCGCATCCAAAGTGGCTGAACCCCGTGATATTGGTGTAAGAAATGCTTTTTATGTAGACAGTAATGGCGATGGATATCCCGATATCATCAGGGTGATTCAGGGGACAGAAGTTCTTTCCAAAGAGGATTTGTCTGTGGTTAAAGGCTACATAAACCTTCAGACCGAGCGGCCTGTTTCGGTGAAAGCAGTCGATACCACTGCTCTGGGTTTTGACATCTTTCTCAATGTTGATAAAACGCTGGGTGCCCCGTTTACCGGACTTTTTCCTGATGAAAGGCTGGTTATTGACAGAGTCGCCGATCTTCCTGATGCGGGGGAGTTTCCCTTCACCAGCATCCTTCTTTCAGACAGCATGGCTCCGGTTATTCTGGAAGCTACCTACTATGATAATGCTTCAACATCAGTAAGAGACACCCTTAATGTGATGTTCTCAGAGGAAATTGATTCGATTGCAAACCTCTATCCTTTCCTTTTCAGGGCTGCGGCCGATATCGAAGATTACAAACCGAGACTCTCTACTGTAAGGGTTGACAGCAACAGCGCAGTTTTTTCTGTTATACCTGTTTCAGGAATACAGGATGTAAAAAAAGGTGATTCTATTCACATCAATCCTCTGGCCGATGTTTCAGATGTAAAAGGAAATGTTCAAACAAATCCAGACAATGTACGGAGAAATCTTGATTACTTTCTTCTTTACAGTATAAAAACCGCGGCATATTATGACACGACAGGTGATGGACTTATTGATATGATAAAAGTGACTATGGATAAAACGCCTGATTCCCTGCTTCTCCGGCAGCTTTATTCAACCGTGGAACTTCCCTCATATCGTAACTTCTCCTATAAACTGCAGAATTTTACTGCGACAGAATACGGATTTACAATAGGTGTGAAGCAGCCTGCCGGCACGGAACCCAATACTGCAGTAGACAGTAGAGATGTTCTTGAAGTGAGATATACAGAGGCAGCAAATGGAAGTGTTGTAATGCCCGATAAGATACCAATTGCTGACAGCCTGTCGCCTGTTTTGATAAGTGCCAAGTATGTTCCGGGCGAAACGAAAGGCTCTGTGCGTACAGACTCTCTTATAGCTGAATTTGCAGAATCGGTACCCGTTCCTTCCAGTGATCAACCCTTTACATTCTACGACCCTGTAAAGGGTGTAACATATACCATGGAACTTCGTCATGTTAAGCAGAATGCTCCTGATGAACATGTTTTTGCCGTTATTTCTATAGAGGGAAGAGAATTTCCTGACATGACAGATTCCGTCTCTATTAATCCTGATGCAGATTTAAAGGATGCAATCGGGAATATCCAGGATTCACCAAACCGCAGATCCCAGTTGCTTTTCGGTGAACAGGATAATAAATATCGAATCATCTCTTTTCCAAACCCTTTTGACCCGATTTCCTCAACTATCCCTGCCTCGGTAAGGAGTTACTACGGAATTAAAGAGAAAAACGGGCTGGTAGTGATTTCGGAGCCAATCCTCAAGCTGGCAGGTCACATTACGCTTTCCGGCAGTATGGTAATCTATGATGCAGTCGGTAATGTTGTGACAAAAAACGTCATCGGGAATGTACAACAGAGCTCAAAAGGGGTAGCATTTGTGTGGGATGGAAGGAATAAAAAGGGTAGACTTGTAGGAGCCGGGACATACCTGGCAATGATTGTGATAAAGGACAGTCAGGGTAAAGTATATCCACCTCAAAAGTTCAAAATTGGAGTAAGGAGAACTGTTATCTCTGAAAAGATCAGATAGCAGAGTAAAAGATGATTAAAAGAAAAAAACATATAATTAACAAGCGAAAATCAGCAGGGGTTGTTGCCGGAACTGCTATTCTGGTCTGCATGATGTTCAGTGGTGCATCTGCCGATGGACTCCCCGGAGAATTCCTTCTTTCTGATCAGTGGCGTACATTTTTTAAATACTATTCACCCATAACCAATCCTGCATTCATGATGGAGCAGTCTTATACATCTATAAGAGGTGTAGGGTCTGTCTCTCCGGATGAAGCCTCAAAGCTCTGGGAACTCGGTGCAACTGTTCCGCTTGGCTTCTATAATTCTGTTGGTTTGACTGTAGTTGGTGAAAACGGCCGGAATATTACCGGGTATGTGAATGACAATTTCATTGATAGCTCTGTGTCAAGGAATAACAATTTCTTTTTCATGGCCTCCTATGCTGCAAATCCACTCGGGAAACTCTGTATAGGTGTCAATATCAACGGGGCATACCAGGATAATTTCGGGGAAAAGCCCAAATTTGGATTGGGAGTCGACCTTGGATTGAGCTACAGATTGTTCTATAATCCTTTATTGGGGTTTCATCTGATCGGTCTGTCATTTCAGAATCTTGTTGCACCCAGTTTAAATTTGACAGAAAAGATGCCGCACGCGGCTCAGATAAAGGGGTTTTATCATGCCTCAGTTCTTGAGGACAAAGTCGAGATTGATCTCCAGTATGATGTTTCTGATTTTATGTCAAAAGCAGAAACCTATCTGAGCGAAAAAAAGCTCGAATGGAATATTTTCATTCAGGCGGGAATATGGCCGCTGCCATTTATCGCATTCAGAGGGTTCACCGACTATGGCGATACAAAAAAAATTGAGTATTTCGGACTTGGCCTGGAAATAAACGTTCCTCAGGTTAACGGCGGCAGGGATTGCTCTATCCTGTATCAGTTCCGAAACGAACTGAACAGCAATGTTCAGGGATCTCATTCAGTTTATTTCCGTGCCGATGTCGGGCGGAACCGTGAAGAGATGAAAGTTCACAAGATTGCCAGAGTGGCCAGCCTCACGGCCAATGAACTTTACAACAGGGGCATGAAGGCTTATTACAAGGGAGATTACTGGAATGCCTATTTTGTTTTCCAGCGGATACTGACTGAATACCCGGATTTTTACAAAAACGATGTCGTTGCCTATCACGCCGGCTCAAGTCTTGAAGAGATGGATATGAGAGAGGAAGCGATCAAGGCATACCTTTCTGTAAAGGAAAATTTCAACATGAGCAGTCAGGCCCCTCTGGCTGATCTTGGGTTGATGAGAGTTTATTATCGTCAGGGATCATACAGCGCAGTCAGCAATCAGTTTATAGAACTAAACAAGCCGACAGTACCCGATTCTGTGAGGTTTCATGGCTGCTACATAATGGGAGAGTCTGAACTGAGGCAGACAGAAAGCAGAAAGGCTCTTCAGTATTTCGAACTTGTTCCCGAGAGCCACCCTGCTTATATCTTTGCTCAGCATTCCTCATCTACTGCTCATGCTCTGCTTAACTCAGGAACGCACATTATTGCAGCAAGTCTGGAGAACTGTATCGGGGCAAAAACAGAGACAAAAGAGCAGAAGGAAATTGCAAACAGATCTCTTGTGCTGCTGGGTTACATATTCTACGAAGATAATGCTCTGTCAAAGGCTGTTTCTGCGCTTCGCATGGTGCCTCCGGAGAGTTATTATTATTCCGATGCGCTTCTCGGGTTAGGCTGGACCGCTATAAAGGCACGTCAGTGGGCCGACTGCATAGCTGCCGGCCAGGCTCTTGCACAGACAAACGGAAAATTTATTATGCAGTGTGAAGGTGCCATTCTTCAGGCATATGGTCATATTCTGGAGAAACGATACGATCAGGCGGATCTGCTCTTAAAACCGATATTGGAGAGAATGCGGAATTATCCGGGACTTCTGGAAGATTCTCTCAATACTGAGAAACTGCGTTATGAAAGTGACCGTATCTCTTATGCTTTCCTTGCAGAGAGGATTGCCGGTACCGCACAAAGAGGATCGGCTGTGAAGAATTCTGAAGTAGACAGCATGCATTCGGAACAGATAAGATACAAAGATAAAATTGATA
>JAAYYB010000419.1 GCA_012515615.1 Fibrobacter sp. | reverse complement strand
TTCAAACCTCACAGCAATATAAGCAGACAGGACGCAGCTGTCCTTACGGCAAAGCTTTTTGATGTGGATTTCTTTAAAGAAGCAGCGGACTTTAAATTTAAGGATGAAGACACATTTCCCGAGTATTCCTTTAAAAGTATAAAAGACCTGGCATCCCATGAAATAATCAAGGGGTATACTGATCAAACCTTTAGACCTTTCAACCTGATAACAAGAGCAGAAGCGGTCAGAATGCTTGATGTTGTTTTAAAATACGTTGAAGTACCCGCAGAAATAATACCTGATGCTCCAGCTGTAACAATGAGTGTGTCACACACTCCCGTACCTGAGCATTCACCAACTCCCAAACCAACGGCCAAAAGCAATAGCGGTAGTGGTAATTCTGTCACAAAACCAACCCCAACGCCAACTGCTACAACAACCCCAACAGCTACAACAACTCCAACTTCAACTATGAGTCCAACCCCGACTATGACTCCAACTCCATCATTGACTCCTGATCCGACTCCAACAGTAACAGGGATACCAGAGGGCAGGGTAACTGTCACTATGGATGTGTATGGAGACTTAAAACAAAACAGGACAGTTAGTTTTTCTGTATACGCAGTTTCGCTATCTAGTGAGTATCCTGTCCTTGAAGACATGACTGAATGGATTTTTGAACCTGTTACAGAGGGGATAAATCAAACTGATATTAGAACAGACACTTTAGGTTCTACAAATATGAGGAAAAATGTTATCTTTAAAAAGCCAGGTAATTACAGGATTACTGCAAGGGTGTCAAACAACATTGAAATTGCAGAGGCAGAAAAGACAATAACAATTGGCCCGGATGAAAAGCCAGTAGCAGATTTTGATGTAGGACAAACCTTTTTGCGGGAGGGGAAGGCTGCAAAAATTGAGCTGCAGGACAAGTCTTACTCGCCGGATAATGACTATATAAAACAGAGGATATGGAAAGTAAGAAGGGACTCAAATAACAATGGTAATTTTGATGACGATGAATTTGAGACAATAAGCTCTCTGAATGAGGTGAGCCCTGTATATACCACAAGCCAGGTAGGAAGATACCAGGTGGAACTTGAAGTAGTAGAAGGATTTGGGTCTGAAACCATTGACAGTTTTATTAATGAAAAAGATTACAAAAGGGCCGATACAGCTCTTAAAGCAGCAGAGTCCAAGGTATTTACAGTTGACAATACAGCACCTGAGGCATCTTTTACTATCGAGAAAAAGAAAAAACTTGATGTTGTGTTTACAGTTGGTAAAGCTGATACCGAAAAAGTTAACAAGTACAGTGAATATATCAAAGACTTCAGGCAAAGAATGACTGACGCAGGCATAGACGCAAACATTTCAACAATTGAAACACAGACATATACAACCACCAATACCTTTGACTGGCAGGAGTATGACCACTACGGCTATGTCGACAGATACAACAATGCTGCGTGGCCCAATCCTATGGAGAAGCACATACTGTTTGATGGCAAGGACATACAGATGGTAGGGTATACAGTGACTGCTATGAAAGACTTTCTGTTTGTTCCCGACAATAATAAGACCCAGAAAACCTTTACCTTTGATATTAAGCGCGACAGCACAAACTGGCACAGTATCGAAGGAGGAGGCTTCCTTTTTAATGCCTCAATTGAAAACAACATATTGAAAGGTTATTGCATACTTATAACCCAGTATGGCCTGGTACTGGATGAAATACCCGGAATTAACCTGACAATGTTCAGAGACGGAAATTACAACCTGGTTGAGAATGCAGGTAAAAAACTTGCTACTTATGATATAGGTGATGTTTATGAAAATCATAACTGGAAAATTGTAATTGACCCTGAAAGCATAACACTCTGGGATAATGGGAATTTGATTATAGATAATTTCGCACTTCCGAATACAGGCTACGGCTCCGGCTTTGGACCTATTACCAGCCATGCCAGTCACGCCTGTACCCAGATGTCTTACTTTACGTTCAAGAACATTGAAATGACTACAATCGTCGGAGAAAGCCTGACCCAGGCATTGAATGAGTTTGACTGGAGGGAAGGCGCTCAGCATCTGCTTGTAAACTTGAGCGATGAGTTGTTATTCGAATTTAATACTGATGCGAAGACTGCATATATAGCTTCGAAGCTGCTTGAAAAGGATGTGGACTTATATGCTTTGGGCAGTGAAGGAAACAGAGGGCAGTATGAAGGTGCTATAACAGGGACGGCAGGTAAAGGTGTGTTTGTCTTGAACGATGAGCTTGATGCAGCCATGAATGGTTTGGAAGAGTACGTTCTGGACAAATTTGAGCATACAGACTTTACTGTAAAAGATTATTTATTACAGGGAGAGGAAGCTGTATACAAAACATCGTATTATGATATTGAAAATGACCCTGAGTACGATATACAGTGGAATTATGTACATAACCCCGATGCATTTGAAAACAGCCAGGGTCTTGCAGTTTTCGATTCGGTTTATATGGCTGAGCCGGTAACACGGTTTGACAAAACAGGAGAGTACGCTATAAGCTTAAAAATTCGTGACAACCCTGTGGGAACGGATGAT
>JAAYYB010000354.1 GCA_012515615.1 Fibrobacter sp. | reverse complement strand
TCTTCGGTTATTGTTGCTGCCGATTCTGTGCAGATTAGCGGTAAAGGAGACCATGAATGAAATTAACATCCTTCCCGGTTCATAGGCCGGTACTGACGTCTGTAATTTATATAATAGTAATTGTAATCGGGTTGTTTTCATTGTGGCGTCTGCCAATTGATTTGATGCCGGAAATAGAGTATCCAAGACTTACTGTTGTTACAAGTTATGGAAATGCCGGGCCGCAGGAAGTTGAGGAACTGATAACAAAACCGATTGAGGCTGCTCTTGCAGGTGTACAGGGTATTGAAGAGATTACATCATCTTCGGCTGAAGGACAGAGTTCGGTACGTATTTCATTTGTCTGGGGAACCAATCTTGACGAAGCTTCCAATGATATCAGGGACAGAATAGACCGTATCCTGCGCAGGCTTCCGGAGGATGTAGAACGTCCGACAATTCGCAAATTTGACGTTTCTGCTTTTCCTGTATTGATCCTGGGTGTAAGTTCAGATCTCGACCAATCTGATATCCGTCAATTTCTTGAAGATCAGGTTCAATACCGTCTGGAACGTGTCAATGGTGTAGCATCTGTTGATATACGCGGTGGACGTCAGAAAGAGATCCAGGTATCTTTAAGAAGAACTGCTCTGGAAGCGCTGGATATTTCTCCGGATATGGTAGTTAGTACTATCCTGCAGGAAAATAAAAATATGCCGGCAGGAACTGTGGACAAAGGGAGCAGGGAGATAATTGTAAGAACATTTGCCGAGTATGAGTCCCTTGCAGATGTCAAAAACGCCATCATAGCGGTTCGTAATGGCATACCTGTTACTGTGGGTGAAATAGCTGATGTATCTGAGGGACTTGAAGAGATCAGGAGAATTGTACGTATTAATGGCAGACCAGGGATTCAACTGGCAATCAGTAAACAGTCCGGTACAAATACGGTAGCCGTTGCAAATGCGGTTAAAAAAGAGGTCAGAAGAATTAATCAGGATTTCCCGCAAATAAGTATGATTCCAAGAATCGATACCTCCAAGTATATCAGTGACTCAATCAAATCTGTCGGGATAGCACTTCTGATGGGTGGTATTATTGCAATAATCATTCTTCTGATGTTTCTGAGGAATATTTCCAGTACATTGATTATCGCAATAACAATTCCGGTTTCTGTTGTTGCAACATTTGCGCTTGTATATTTTGGCGGTTTTACATTGAACATGATGACATTTGGGGGGCTGGCACTGGGAATCGGTATGCTGGTTGATAATGCAATTGTAGTACTCGACAGCATTTTTCATCACAGGGAACAGGGTGAAAAACCGGTTGAAGGTGCTGTGATTGGTGCTTCTGAAGTAGCTTCTGCGGTAACTGCAAGTACTTTGACAACTCTAGTTGTGTTTTTTCCTGTAATTTTTATACGCGGCATATCCGGTATAATGTTTCGTCAATTAGCTTATGTTGTGTCGTTTTCACTGGTTTGTTCTCTTTTTACAGCATTGACTCTGGTTCCCATGCTGACATCAAAATTCCTGAAAATGACAAATCCGGTTCAAAGGGGTCGCAGATTATCGAAAATACAAAAAATGTTTGTCAGTTCAGAAAAATTCTATCAAAGGATCGAGTCATACTATGGAAGAATGATCTCATGGGCACTTCATCACAGAAAAATCGTTCTATTATGTACATTACTGCTTTTTATTGGATCGATCCTGATGATTCCACTTGTAGGAACTGAACTGATGCCGGCTTCTGATGAGGGGGAAGTAAGGGTTGATGCTGAAATGGAAGTAGGAGCCAGAATTGAACCTATCGACAGCGTAGTATTACAGATTGAATCTATTATAAAAAGAGAGGTTCCTGAAGCTGAGCACATAATATCAAATACAGGTGGCAGCTGGAGATCCGGGGGAAATACCGGAAGTATAAGAGTTGCCCTGGTAGAAAAATCAAAACGTTCCAGGTCTGATTCTGAAATAGCCAACAGTTTGCGAAAAACACTTTCAAACATACCCGGTACAACTATTCGTGTTCGTGAAGGGCAGGGGCTGTTTATAATGCGTATGGGAAGCGGTGGCAGGCAGGAAGTTGAAATCGAAGTTCGCGGCTATGATCTGGAAACTGGGGAGACTCTTGCAAATCAGATTTCAAAACTGGTCGAGTCGGTTGACGGTGTTACTGATGTTGATATCAGTCGTGAAGAAGGGATGCCGGAGTACGATATAATAATCGATCGGAAAAAAGCTGCAGACCTTGGTCTGAGTGCATCAAGAATCGGTTCTGCAATTGAAATAGCAATGGGGGGCAGACAGGCCTCATTTATTCGTCGTGAAGGAAAGGAATATCCGATTATTGTCAGGTTGACAGAAGAGGACAGGAAAGATATTGGACAACTGAAAAATCTGACAATATTAAACAATAATGGAAAGGCGATTCCGTTATCTGCTGTTGCACAGTTCCACGAAGGGTCGGGGCCGCTGTCAATTGAAAGAAGGGACAGAGAAAGGATAATAACAATTGATGCAAACTATTTCGGACGGGACATGGGCTCTGTTGTAAATGATATACGAAATGTAATCCGGCAGGTCAGTGTACCATCTGATTTTGCTGTAATTATCAGAGGTGATTATGAAGAACAGCAGAAGGCACAAAGAGAACTTTTGGTTGGTTTGTTACTTGCAATTCTGCTGGTTTATCTTGTAATGGCAGGTCTGTTCGAATCTTTCAAGGATCCGCTTATTGTTCTTTTTTCAATACCGGTTGCGCTGATAGGTGTAGTAGGACTTTTATACATTACGGCAACGCCTTTTTCTGTTCAGGCATATATCGGATGTATTATTCTTGCAGGGATAGTCGTGAATAATGCCATTGTACTTATTGATTACATTAACCGGCTTCGGAGGAACTATAAATATGAGCTTTTCAAGGCTATTGAAACTGCCGGTGTCCGTCGGTTACGGCCGATCATGATGACTGCATTGACAACAGTTCTTGGTCTGCTGCCGCTTTCACTTGCATTGGGTGAAGGTGGTGAGGCTCAGGCACCAATGGCGCGTGTGGTTATAGGCGGATTGTTAACTTCAACAGTTATTACTCTTATTCTTATTCCTGTTATCTATTCGTATATTGAAGAGAAACATATTAAAAGAAGGATGAAAAAAGCTGATGAACTCAAGGCTATCGTACCGGCAATCCTGTTAACATTCCTGATTACACCCTTTTTTACAACTTTGAATGCTGAATCAAACGATACTTTAAAATTGTCGTTACAGGATGTTCTTCATCGGGCGGCGAACAATAATCCGCTTGTCAGAATTGAAAAAATCGATCTGGACATTGCGAAAACTGTTGTCAGGGAGAACAAATACACATTTGAACCTGTGGTTTCCGGTGAGGTTAAACAGGATTATAACCTTTCGGGTGAACCGCAAAAGCCTGATTATCAGGGGTTGGTGGCAGTTGAAGGAGTTCTGCCGACCGGAACCGGAATAAGACTGCAGGGTTCTGGTGGCAGGGTTTCCCAAAGCAGATCAAGCCTGAATGCAGGAGTGGGGGACAATACCGGAGCTTCCGATATTTATCAGGGTAACTATGAACTGAAGTTTACACAGGCACTTCTTGCCGGAGGTGGTCTGGGTGTAAACCTTGCTCCTTTGCGAAAAGCAACTCTGGATATGGATATTGAGAAGGAGGAGCTGGCCGGTTATGCACAAAATCTCCTGGCTCAGACAGAGCAGGCTTACTGGGGGCTTTATCTGGCAATGCAGGAGGTTGCTATTCACAAAAGATCTCTTGAGCTTGCAGAAAGGCTTTTATATGAATCGCAGGAACGTCTGAATGTCGGGCATATTGCATCACTCGACCTTGTTGGAGTGAAGGCAGAAGTTGCATCAAGAAAAAAGAGTCTTATTGATGCGCAAACTGTTTGTTTGCAGAAAAAATATCAGCTTGCCTATCTTTTAAATGATTCAGTTTCGCTCTGGAATGAAAATATGGTTTTGATTGACACACCTCCTAAACCTGAATTGTCCGATACTCTTGATCTGTATATCGAATCTGCCCTTAAATATCGTGCGGATTTAAGGCAGGCCAATTTTCTTCTAAGGAAAGGCGAGCTTGATATTGTAACAACAAGAAACGGACTTTTGCCCAAACTGGATCTTTTCATTTCTCTTTCCGGAACCTCATACGCCAACTCATTTGGTGATATGTTTAAAGAAGGAGATTCGGACAATGATAACAGGATTGCAGCAGGATTGTCTTTGTCGTACCCTGTAACAAATGGAAAAGCAAGGAGCCGGCATAACAGGGCAATGCTGTCTCGCGAAAAATATCAGTTATCAATAAAAAATCTTGAAAATCTGATTCACCTTGATGTTCGGGTTGCCTGGTCTGAAGTCAAGAGGACTTATGAGCAGATTGAAGCTGCGAGTATTGCTCTTGAACTTCAGGAACAGAACAGTATGGCAGAACAGGCCAGACTGAATGCCGGAAAATCTACTGAGTATATGGTTTTACAAAAACAGCGTGATTTAATTGCTGCTCAACTGGACAAGGCAAGAGCAGAGGTTGAATATATAAATGCAATAACGAATCTATATCTCAAGGATGGTACACTCCTTGAGCGGCGGGGTGTTAATTCCTTGTAAATGATTCCATGTGGCCGACACTTAAGTGTCCGATAGAAATCTTGAGATTTCTCTTTATCTATAGTATCATGTAACCATGTATCGCGTATGTCTTATAAATCCACCAGGCTACAAACACAGCTCCTGTTTTCTGGAGCTTGCAGTATTGCTGAAATCATCTTTTGTTTCTCTGGGAATCCCATGTGATATCACTGTTAACGAGCCATCTATTGACAGTATCAACATAATACTGGGCGGTCATTTAATTCAGAACATCTCGGCACTGAAAAGTTTTCGCTACATTCCCTACCAGCTTGAGCAACTGAATGCAATTCAGGGATTTTACACTCAAAACTTCCATGACTACCTCAGTTGTGCGGTTACCGTTTGGGACTATTCACATCAGAATATTTCTTTCCTCGACAGCAAAGGTATTAAGGCCAGATATGTTCCCATCGGGTATCACCGGAACCTGGAACAGATATCTCAGGATCATGAAAAAGAATATGACGTACTCTTCTACGGAAGCACAGGACCACGGAGGAATACCATTCTTCAGAAACTCATCGAAGAAGGTGTAAAGGTAAAGACATTGTTCGGAGTTTACGGACCGGAACGGGACAGAGAAATAGCAAAATCAAAAATCATCATCAACATTCATCAATACGACACAAAAATCTTCGAAACTGTAAGAATCTCATATTTGCTGAATAATAGCTGTTTTGCAGTATCTGAAAACTCGCCACTGAACCCCTACAGCGGTCTTGACATTCCCCTGGTGCCCTATGAGGAACTGGTGCAGACCTGCAGCATGTATTTACAAAAAGTAATTGCCCGTGAAAAGATACGTTTACGCTGTTACAGGCAGTTCAGAGAAAAATACGATATGACAGAGATACTGCGGAAAGCTCTGCAAAATAACACTCCCACAGACTAAAAGAGGTCGAAACCTCAGAAGTACAGTCACGACAAAAAAGCTCATCTGCCGGGATCAGAAAGGCCCACTGCCGGGCAAAAGATTACCCCTTGGCTGAAGCACTTACTTCGGTCAGACAATCACATTCTGCTGAACCTTTCCTTTCAAATCATAGTTTGAAGCTGATTGACGCTTATCAGGCGAGGGGTCAGGCACAGAACTGACGCATGATGCTGGAAGTTCTTTTTCGTATTTCTGCGCAAAGAGTTTTGCTGCTTCATGCCATGCCGGATCGTTTTTACCGGCAGAGAAATGCTGAAGCATAATGTCCCAGGTAACTATACATTTATGTGTTTTCCGCACCTGCATGCAGATATCAAGGTCATAGAAATGAAAGCCCCTGAAAGTCTTCTCATCGAAGCTTGCCCGGGAAAAAAGTTCCTTTCTGATTGCAAAGAACAGGCCATCAACAGCAACCACTTCGGAATCGTTTTTATCCCAGGAGAAAACAACAAGTATGAATCTTTCGCCTCTGTCCAACTGGTGAATCACCCTGCCTTTTAAAAAGGGCTGCCCGGCAATATGCCACCGCAGGTCATCCTTGAAAAGATACTGAGTACCTGCAACACCAATCAGCCCTGTGGATGAGTCTTGTAAAAATTTACTCTCAAGATTTTTTCCCCACCCCTCTTCCATGAAAAAAACATCTTCATGAACAAACACCAGAATCTCCCCGGCAGCCTTCTGTACTCCCATGTTATAGGCAGCACAGATTCCCATCTCACCCTTGCGGTTGTCGATTCTGATATACTCGTTGTCACAACCGACAGTTTTCTGCACATTACGCTGATGGAAATCCCATTCAGGAGCTTGCCGCGAACACACAATCACGCTAATCATAATTCATCCCATACTTAAGCCATTAAAGGTTCTTTTTGCTCTTCCTGTTTCTCTTCTGCACCACTTTCCTTTTACTGACAGGTAATGCTTTTTTTGGGTTTGAACTGGATTTGCCTTGAAATCATTCGACAGGCAGACTGTTTTTGTCTGCAACAACCTGTTTTTCACCAATTCATAACCCGGCAATAATTTGAAAATAGGTGAAATGATGATCTAAGTGCAAAAAAAAGCAAGATCAGGATATAGCTATAATTAGGATAGGGGTCGGGCCAACCTTTTTCTATAAAAATCAAAGCCTTACAAGAAGTCGTCATCGCCTTCCCAATAAATCCCGTTTTCTTCATTATAGAGACCCTCTCCTGTACCGCTTTTATAAAAAGCACTGAATTATCTTAGATGCCATATACTCTGAATTTCTGTATCTCCGGAATCAGTTCCAAATTTTGTTGGTGGGTAGCTGGGAAATATTTTTTTAAGCTGCCTGCGCGGCAGAACAGGAGCTGTTCACTTAGCATAGGGGGTCGGGCCAAAAAATTATCAGTTTATTAAAGGTGTTTAAAATAAGTAAGAGGGAAATAAAGTAAAAGAGAGTACCTCATTTGCTCGTTCCCGAAATGGATATGTCCGGTTTCAATCCACGCTCCCGTGAAGGAGCGACTTTGTGTCTTGTATTTTTTTTGCCAATTGATCCACTGTTTCAATCCACGCTCCCGTGAAGGAGCGACCCGATACTTCAATTTACGTCAATTAAAGAACAGGAGTTTCAATCCACGCTCCCGTGAAGGAGCGACAGTGCGGCAATACAAAAGATCCTGCTAAAATCAAAGTTTCAATCCACGCTCCCGTGAAGGAGCGACCCATATCCTTTCACCGTTTGGTTCTCCAATGTTAACAGTTTCAATCCACGCTCCCGTGAAGGAGCGACAAACTTGTATAGGTCTTTACACTTGACCTGTGATTGTTTCAATCCACGCTCCCGTGAAGGAGCGACGCTTAATTTGATCAGAAACAGCAATAAATAAGTGGTTTCAATCCACGCTCCCGTGAAGGAGCGACATGTTAGCTGATTTTTTCAAAGATTTAAACATGTTGTTTCAATCCACGCTCCCGTGAAGGAGCGACAAGACTGGTTGCTGTATCAGCGGATTTACTGCAGCAGTTTCAATCCACGCTCCCGTGAAGGAGCGACCCCTAAGCCGCTAAAACAGAAAGGATTGAGTGATGTTTCAATCCACGCTCCCGTGAAGGAGCGACAATATTCGTATAATTATTTAAATCTGCTCCATCTGGTTTCAATCCACGCTCCCGTGAAGGAGCGACTACCATTTACAGGAGTTAAAGATAAAAACGGGGAAGTTTCAATCCACGCTCCCGTGAAGGAGCGACGTTAAAGGGCTTATTGACAAACATAAAGAGTTAAGGGTTTCAATCCACGCTCCCGTGAAGGAGCGACCAGAAATGTAGCTTATGTGGGGCTTTAGGTCATCGGTTTCAATCCACGCTCCCGTGAAGGAGCGACTACAAGCCCGAGGAGAAAGTAACTAAAATTTACTGGTTTCAATCCACGCTCCCGTGAAGGAGCGACTTTTTAAAACCTATGGTATTTCTCTACCAGATTTGTTTCAATCCACGCTCCCGTGAAGGAGCGACGTGCTATTTTCTGATAAACTTTAACTCCGACACGTGTTTCAATCCACGCTCCCGTGAAGGAGCGACGGCCGTCACGTTGTACGCAATAAGTTTGGAGGAAAAATGTTTCAATCCACGCTCCCGTGAAGGAGCGACGCCGAAAAAGAAGCGGGGGCGTATAGCTATTTTATGTTTCAATCCACGCTCCCGTGAAGGAGCGACAGCGTTCATGTTCTGTAAAGAAACCGCAGGCCATGTTTCAATCCACGCTCCCGTGAAGGAGCGACGCCGCACTGTTAGTCACCTCGGCAGCTACATGTGTGTTTCAATCCACGCTCCCGTGAAGGAGCGACAATTGACCAGACAACTCCGGAAGCAGCATTAAAAGGTTTCAATCCACGCTCCCGTGAAGGAGCGACGGTGGTAATATTCTTGTTTTCTTCTCGTTATGGTGGTTTCAATCCACGCTCCCGTGAAGGAGCGACTCATTCTTTACCTCTCTTTATTCTCTCACAACCCGGTTTCAATCCACGCTCCCGTGAAGGAGCGACCTTGTAAAAGCTGCATCAGGTGATACGCTTCCAGCCGGTTTCAATCCACGCTCCCGTGAAGGAGCGACGAGGAGCAATGACAGAGCAAGAAATGAGAGATTCAGTTTCAATCCACGCTCCCGTGAAGGAGCGACAATTTCTCTATGTGTGCATTTTCACGCACCAAAAGAGTTTCAATCCACGCTCCCGTGAAGGAGCGACCTTGTTAAAGCTGGAATACTTAAAAACGATACGAAGTTTCAATCCACGCTCCCGTGAAGGAGCGACTCTAAACCCGTTAACGCTGATTCGTTTTCCTGCGAAATGTTTCAATCCACGCTCCCGTGAAGGAGCGACCTAAGCTCGATGCGGACAACGTGTTTACAGGTGTGTTTCAATCCACGCTCCCGTGAAGGAGCGACGCGGGATTCCCCTGCCAACCGCACTCCATTTGTGGTTTCAATCCACGCTCCCGTGAAGGAGCGACGGAGATTCTTCCGGTTATATTTTTATCTGCCCGCAGGTTTCAATCCACGCTCCCGTGAAGGAGCGACAGCTATGCTGAAGAGCTTGCGTTAGAACATAGCGTAGTTTCAATCCACGCTCCCGTGAAGGAGCGACGA
>JAAYYB010000353.1 GCA_012515615.1 Fibrobacter sp. | reverse complement strand
TTTCTTCTGTTTCCGTCAATTGAAAACGGGTCTCTCAGCATAACTTCAAGGTTTACAGAAGCAAGAGCGGATCTCTGGGTAAAAACCGCAGTAAGTATTCCGGGCCAGGCGAACCACCTTTTCATAAAGCTCTTCACTCATGGAGCAATCGACCAGACAATCCGATACCTCTTCCCTGAAAACGGACTCTCACAGCTCTGGAATTATCTTGAGAGCAGGTATAATGACGGAGAAAATTACAGGCTCTTTTATGTTTCTGCCTGGGAGATGTATAACACCATAAAAGAGCTTTGTGCAGGAAATTCTGTGACCCTGAATAACAGAAAAGCGGCCTGAGTTATTATTGCTTTGGAAAGTAAACACTTCACATTACATGTATATACAGCCACTCATGCAGAGCAGCTCGTCGAAGCTTGAATCGGTAATACTTAGTTGCCGGAATAATAAACATGCGATTTTCATGCAAGCACCCCGGCGTATCTGGCCAGTTCGTTTCTGACACGGGAAATAAGTCTTGGGGCGACACTCATGGACCTGATTCCAACGTCAAGAAGCTTTTTGGGCATTCCCTCGCGCCCCGCCATCTCTCCGCAGATTGAAAGTGGCTTTGCTGCTTTCTGAGCCGATTCGCTCAGCATTTTAAGCATATCCCAGAGGACAGGATGATCAGGATTATAATCCTGGCTGACAAGTTCGTTTGTCCTGTCAATAGCAAAGAGATACTGAATCAGGTCGTTTGAACCGATACTGCCGAAATCAACCAGATCAAAAATCTGGGAAGCCTGAAGGAATGCACTGGGAACTTCAAACATGGCGCCAAATTCAATTCTTGACATATCGCATTCTGTTTCAGACAGCGCCTTATGCGAAAATTCAAGCAGTTCTTTCTGCTGCGCCGCATCGATCACCATCGGGAAAAGTATTTTGATATTTGCTTCAGTGCTGAGCCTGCCCAGCGCTTTTATCTGGAGGCTGAAAAATTCAGGGCTACCCAGGAGAAATCTTGCGCCCCGCCATCCAAGGTACGGGTTGGATTCTTTTCTCATCCGCAGGAACGGCAGAGGTTTATCTCCCCCCACATCCAGCATTCTGAATGTAACAGGTTTACCCCTCATCAATCTGACAATCTGACGGTAATAACTGTACTGTTCTTCTTCGTTGAGCAAGCGGTCGGCTTTTATGAATAGTATTTCGGTACGGAACAATCCTATTCCGTCGGAACCTACACCGAGCGCACTCTTTACATCTTCTATTGTGCTTGCGTTTGCAAGGACCTCTGTGCCGGCGGGAGAGCCTAAAACACAAACGGCCTCTGACTGAACCGGCTCAACAGGAACAAGCGATGCGATTAGCTGTAAATCGGGGTTCACAAATATATCCCCATTATCTCCATCTATAAGCATCTGATCACCACAATGGACAATGTCCATAATACCTGGAATCCCGGAAACTGCCGGGATTCCCAGTGCCCGGGCCAGTATTGCTGCATGAGAGGTGATTCCGCCACGTTCGGTGACAAACCCCAGCACTCTCTCCAGGTTCATATTGACCACCATATCAGGAGTAAGCTCTTCTGCGACGATAATTCTGTTCTCCCCCTGTATGCAGTTTGACTGTCCTTCGCAGATAAAACCGATCTTTTTGTTGCTGATTCTGCTCAGTAGTCTTCTTCTTATCTCGCCGATATCTGATGAGCGTTCACGCAGGTATTGATTATCAAGATTTGCGAACTTTTCCTCATAATTACTGAGCACATCAGAGATGGCCCATTCAATATTTTTCCGGGCCTCGACCACTTCTTTTCTGAGTGATGCCAGAAGTTTTGGATCATTCATGATATGTTTTTGTGCCAGAAAAATTTCGGCTTCTGTCCTGCCAATTTTCTCGGAAACATCAGACGCAATGCGGTTAAGTTCAAGCGAACACTGAACCAGAACCTCATCAAAACGCTTCAACTCCTGTTCTACCGATGATTCTGTTGGCAAAGAGTACTGAGGTATGGCTTTATGCCGTTCTGCGGAATAGAGACATACTTTCCCGTTAACCGTTCCGGAATTTATGGTAAGGCCTTTAAACCTGTGTTGTTTTCTACTATCAGAACTGTCACTCATGCTGCATCCTTCCTGAAATCTATCATTCCGGCTCTGCAAAGAGAAAAATCGTACCGTACAGGATCTTCAGGGTTTATCCGGCGCAGGTTACTGGTTATTTCTTCTGCCATTTTCCAGTCGGCAGCTTTCCGAGTAGTCAACCCCATTTTTCTTGAAAGAGCCGCGACATGGGTGTCTACCGGAATAATCAACTTTGATGCCGGGACTTTTTTCCAGATGCCGAAATCAATAGAGTCATTTTCCCTTACCATCCAGCGAAGAAACATGTTAAGCCTTTTACATGCACTTCCGGATTCCGGGGAGGGAAAGAGGTAATCGAAACTTTTCTTTTGGAAACCAGCTATAGCAGCGCCCTGCTTCCGTATAGCGGAGGAGAAATGGTGGAGTGCGCTCCTGATCGTGAGTTCACTCTCTTTAAAGGGCTCCAGAAAAAGGTTTTCCAGGTTTTTATAATTTTGGAGAATCTGTTTAAGGCTTTCAGTGAGCAAAGACATATCGAGTCCATCATTGAAGCGATGTTTAAATCTTTCGAAGAACTTCTTTTTTTCTCTGTAGCTTGTTGAGCTAATGAAGTCTGTAATCTTCCATTCTGTCTTCTGAAAGATCCAGTTGCAGTTTTTGATAATGATTTCTGCCCGTCCGTAGGCCAGTACAGAGGCAATCAGGCCTCCGGCTTCCCGATCCTGACGTGTTTTGAAGCCATGGACACAAAGCAAGGGGTCCATTGCAAGGTAATCCGGATGGTGATACCTTTGGTATATGGAGTCCAGCTTAGCTCTTTGGTGATTCATTTGTTTGCAGATTACGTTATTACAGCGGTTAATATTTGATTGTGGTAAAATAAAATTTGTAAGGGTTGTTTTCCAGTTTAACAGATCCCCGAGTCATAGAATTTTATTGGCTTCCAATATAAAGGAAATTACTTTATTAAGGGTACTTTTAAAGGGTACATCTAAATATTCAGTTTTCAAGCGGGGTCGATCAAGTTAAACGTTAACGCAGTAAAATTCGCAACCGGCCGACACTTGAAAATGAAATTTTAGAGTTACCCGTAGAACCTGACTCATGAATCCATGAAGGTGCACCACACTGGTGGTACATCTGCGATTTGTGAAAGCCTTTATGCACACAGGATAAGTGCAATTCGCCCTGATCAGGGTGCATAAGTCAGGTAGAAAAAAGATTCTGAAAAAAATGAAATCGCCTGAACTTAAGATCATTTCTATCCTTCTTCTGTTACTTTTCACCGGTGCAAACCTTTCCTTTTCCGCCGAGAACAAAAAGTATTTGGCAAAGGATTTAATCGACAGCCAGATAGGCCGTGCGTTCTACGTACTGGCTGAAGCTGCGGGCATGGCGGGTGTAGGCTTCAGGCAGAAAGAGGCAATTGATGAATCAAAGAGGATCGCTCACCGATTAAAGGAAATGGCTAAAGGGGATCCCAACGAGCGGTATGTTATATGGAAAGTGGGTGAACTTGAAGCACAGATCTACCTTGAGGAGAGGGATCTGGTACTGCAGCAGATGCAGAAGGGGCAGCAGGATATAAACCAGCTTATTGTCAGGTTCAATGCAGAGGTGGGAAAATCAAGGCCCGATTTTGCCAGTCTGAAACGGATTCATACCCTGATGGACAGGCTTGATGTCTCAAAGGCAAATGAGGTGGCGTCATCTTTCAATAAAAGGTGGAGAGCTATATCCAGAGAGGTGCTCTTCTCCATTGATGTAAACCTGATGAACAGGAACCTGGATAAAGCACAGGAGGAACTTGGATACTGCCTGCGTAACAAGGCTTACCTCTCTATCTCAGACAGTAAATACACAAGCATCGAGAACAGTGTAGTCGGTCTTTCACTGGCCAGAACTGAAAAACCTGTAATAGAGGCCGAGATAGACTCTGCAGGCAGGTACATAGCAAAAAATAGTTTCAGTGTTGCCCGGACTCAGATCAATTCGGCCACCATGCGTTACAACAATATAAAAGCGCATCTTTCACAAACGGAATCATCCTGGCTCTCAGAGAAAATTGACAGGACAACAAAAAGGCTATCGGCAAAAGAAGACTCTCTTGTGAATATCAACCTCAATATTTTGAACTCAGAAGGGGTCAAATCTGCAGATAAATATATGCAGACAGTGCTTAAGCCCTGTGGAGTCTCCAGAGACAAGGTCGCCCTTGTAGATGAGGCGATTCTGAGTGTTTCCTCTCCGGATAACACCCGGATGAGCAAGGAAATCGAGCAGTTCGAAAATCATGAAGGGTCTCAGGATGTGGCTTTTGATGACATATTAAGCATAGCCAAAAAGAAAGCTCAGCACAAGCTTGACAGCATAGCTGCAATAGAGCAGGCACGGATTAGAAAAGAGCAGATGGAGAAAGCCTACCAGGACAGCATCCTTTATGCAAAACTGCTTGCCATACAAAAGGACCAGGATCGCGCATTACAGACATCTATTGATATATACACTCTTCTTGAGGAGAACAAAGAGAAGGAAGCCAAAAACAGATTCAACAAGGAAAAGGCGTTTTTAAATAAATTCCTGAGAAAAGAAGCCTACGAGATCCTTCAGTTGACAATAGAAAACCCGGAAAAGATCGAATCGTCATCGACGATCACATATGTAGCTGTAAAACAGGAACAGAATGCGGCGGTTCCCCAGTCCATCCAGTCATCCGAAGATGAAAACACCAGGAAGAACAGAGAGCGGGCCCAGCGGGAAATTATTGAGATATACGGAATGCTTGAGAAGAACAATAACAGGGAAGCACTGGAACATTTTCAGAAGTTCCGCACCCCTCTTCAGAAATACCTTGATAAAGAGGTCTTTGAAATGCTTGAGATGACAGTCACTCAGGCAACCATTTTACAATAGCCACTAACTAGTTTTTATTAAAAGGATAAAGCGTGAAGAACATAATCGTAGATTTACTCTCAGCAGAGCTTGCTGATAAAATGAGTCCCGTTGAAATCGAAAAGCTCATCGAAATTCCACCTTCAGAACAGATGGGTGATTATGCATTCCCCTGTTTCCCCCTGGCCCGGGCTATGCGTAAGGCTCCACCGGCTATTGCCCAGGAGCTTGCAGCAAAGCTCAAGCTTCCTTCCCAACTTGAGAGTGTAAAGCCGATCAGCGGCTATCTCAATTTCTATGTAAACAAGAAAGTCCTGGCGGAACAGGTTTTTTCACTTGCCGGCACCCCGGATTACGGCAAAGGAAGAACGGGAATGAAAATAGTAGTGGAGTTTGCGTCTCCAAACACAAATAAGCCTCTTCATCTTGGCCACCTCAGAAATATTTCTCTGGGTGAGAGTGTGGCAAGGATTCTCTCATTCAGCGGAAACCAGGTCACCCGCACATCCATAAACAACGACCGAGGCGTTCATATCTGTAAATCGATGCTTGCCTACCGCGATTTTGGTGAAGGGAAGTCTCCAGAGCAGGCTGGAAAGAAGTCGGACCACTTCGTGGGCGATTTCTATGTCTTGTTCAGTAAAAAGGCCTCGCAAGATGATTCCTGGGATCAGAAAGCACAATCGATGCTTCAAGACTGGGAGGCTGGAGACAGGGAAACTGTTGAACTATGGGAAAAGATGAACGGATGGGCCCTTAGCGGATTCCGTCAAACATATAAACTTTTCGGCATCTCTTTTGACAAAGAATACTACGAGAGTCTCATTTACAAATCAGGTAAAGAGATAGTGAATGAGGGTCTGCAGAGAGATGTTTTTTCGCGTCGTGAAGACAACGCTGTCATCGTTAACCTCGATGACCAGAAGCTTGGTGAAAAGGTGCTTTTAAGACCGAACGGAACCTCGGTTTACATCGTGCAGGACCTGTATCTTGCAGTCCTGAAAGATCAGGAATACCATTATGACAAATCGATCTACGTAGTAGGAAATGAACAGGAGTATCACTTTGCGGTTCTTATCGCAATCTTCCGCAAACTCGGGTACCCGATCGCCGACAAAATGAAGCACCTTTCTTACGGGATGGTGGAACTTCCTGAAGGAAGGATGAAATCGCGTGAAGGAACGGTTGTTGATGCTGATGATCTGATTGAGGAGACAAGAAAGCTTGCCGCAGCAGAACTCAAAGAGCGCTATGAGCTTACGGATGAGGAAATGGCCGACAGAAGCCTTAAGATCGCCCTCTCAGCCATCAAGTACACTCTATTAAAGATTGATGTATCCAAAAACATGCTCTTTGATCCTAAAAAGGCGATAAGCTTTGAAGGGGATACCGGCCCTTACCTTCTGTATAGCTACGCGAGAGCATCCTCGATTTTGCGCAAGGCCGGAGCCCCTGGCAGCAATACTGCATCGGGAAATCCGACTGAACCGGAAACCAAACTGATAAAGAGTCTTTACTCTTTTCCTCAGGCAGTTGCTTATGCTCAGGATAAGCTTTCTCCATCTGTGATAGCCAATTACGCTTTTGATCTTGCTCAGGGGTTTAATGAATTCTACCACGCCTGTCAGGTTATCGGAAGTAATGAGGAAACCTTCCGTCTCAAACTTGTAGAGGCTTTCAGGGCAGTTCTCGGTAAGTGTCTCTGGCTACTTGGAATAGAAACCATTGAAGAGATGTAGAGCAGGTTTTTTGCCTGCTCTACAGAGCCTCAGGCCGCTTCCAGAGCCTGTTCCAGATCCCAGAGAAGATCATCGATCGTTTCGAGGCCGATAGAAAGCCTGATTACTTCCGGGCCTATTCCCGCATCCCTGAGTTCCTGATCGCTCAACTGCTGATGAGTTGTGGAGGCGGGATGAATAATGAGGCTATGGACATCACCAACATTGGCAAGGTGACTGAAAATCTTAAGCCTGCTGATAAGAGTTTTCCCCATATCACGCACATCTTTCCCGTTACTTGACTTCAGTCCGAAAGAGAAGATCGCTCCCGGTCCAAGCGGCAGGTACTTGCGGCACAGATCATGATATGGACTGCTTTTCAGGCCGGCATAGTTTACATAAGCTACTTTTTTATGATTCTCCAGAAATGATGCCACTTTTTTTGCGTTCTGCACGTGCCTTTCCATACGCAGAGAAAGGGTCTCGAGTCCCTGGATAAGAAGAAATGAGTTTACAGGCGATATACAGAATCCCACATCGCGCACCATTTCGCTTCTGAGCTTCGCCAGGAAACCGAGTTTTCCGAATTTTTCCAGGAATTTCAGATCATGAAATGCCGGCGATGCATCGGCCACGGCAGGGAAACCTGAGAAATCGAATTTTCCGCTGTCAAGCACTACTCCCCCGATACTGTTGCCGTGTCCGCCTAAAAATTTGGTTGCCGATGACACTACGAGAGATGCTCCGAATTCAAAGGGCCGGCAGAGAAAAGGGGTGGCGAATGTATTGTCTACAATAAGAGGTATGCCTTTTCTCTTTCCCAGGGCAGAAACATTTTCTATGTCAAGTATGCTTCCGGAAGGATTTCCTATTGTCTCTCCGTAAAGAGCCTTTGTCTGAGGAGTGATTGCGGCCTCCCAGTTTTCCAGACTGGACGGGTCCACAAACCTGACTGATATGTTCATCTTTTTTAGAAGATGAGAGAGCTGCACGACTGAGCCGCCGTAAAGGTGTGAGGAAGCGACTATCTGGTCACCCGGTTGCAGAAGCGTCATAAACACTGCCATCTGGGCAGCCATTCCGCTTGAAACCGCCACCGCCCCGACTGCTCCCTCAAGTGCTGCGATCCGCTCTTCAAAAACCGCAGTTGTCGGGTTACTGATACGGGTATAGATATGGCCGTCCTGGTTCAGTTCAAAAAGTCTGGCAGCATGGTCGGCATCATTAAAAACGTATGATGTTGTCTGGTAGATGGGAACCGCCCTTGACCCGGTCTGGGAATCGGGTGTATGTCCCGCATGAACCATCTTCGTTTCAAATCCAAGTTTACGATTAATTTTCATTTTTCAAAACCTCAGGAAATCGGTAATAGACAGATTATTAAGTAATTGTTCTCTCTCTTTTTGATCCGGTCGGTGAGGACGGTCACGCTCTGAAGAAACCAGACAAAGAAACCCCAGCGGTTCGCTACCGGTAGCCCGGAACTGATGCCAGGTCTGGGATTCGATGGTAACAACATCGAACTGCTTTACCGGCTGCACATGATCCCCCAGAAGCACCTCCCCTGCCCCTCTGATAATCATTACAACGTGGGTATGTTCGTGTCGTTCCAGAGTGGAATGACCATCTGATGCGACCTCAAAGTATCTGAGTTGACATGAAAGATCTGTTGATCCATTAAAAAGGATCTGGCGGCTAACGCCTTTAAAATGTGTTCCATCTTCTTTATATGCCAGAAGATCTGTATCCTGCCAACGGTAGTCTTTAAAAGACCTGAAATCTGAGCTCAAAGCTTCTCCTGTAATAGAACCTAATAAATGGACCTAATCGACACTTCTTAATCAATATTTATCTGGTGATACTACTTGAGTCTTATGTAAAATAAACTATATTATGCAATACTCACGGGTTGTTTTTTGAATAACAGGCACATATTTAAGTTGCCATTTTTGCGTTTATTCGCAGCTTTAAAATCTATCCAGGAGGAGTTATGAGCTTAACATCTTTAATTATTTTTCTGTTGATTGGTCTTGTATCCGGATGGCTTGCCGGTATGATATACAAGGGCAAGAGTTTCGGTCTTGTCGGAAACCTTATTGTCGGAGTGATCGGCGCGTTTGTCGGTGGTTTTCTCTTCGATCTTATTAACATCTCGATAGGCAGCGGAATAGTATCGGCCATCATTTCTGCCCTTGTCGGCGCACTGGTACTTCTGTTTTTGATTAATCTTATTCGTAAAAAGTAAATCATTACCCGGAATTCTCCGCGTTTTATCTGATTATTGTCTGTAAGGTCTGGTAAAACGCGGAGTATATATAGCCAGTTTAGTTTTTCAGTTCCCATTTCTTCCGTACTTTTGGTATCCACTTGCTGTTATTGAGTCCTTTTAAGAGCTTGTGGATTGGTTGTCAACTTACCAAAGTATTGACCTTCGCCGATATAATCCAGACTTTCAGGCTTTTCAGAAATTAACCCGATTTCATAAAAATTCAATTTATTCCCCAAAAATCCGAATTGCGGCTGCGACTTTTGACTATTTACATACATGCTTGTTTTTAATCTACCCCCCTCCTTAGCCAAGACTATGGCGGGCCAGGCCTGTTCACCACGACAGTTGCAAGGATGGCCTATAAAGTTTCACAAGCAGACAGGATAATCTATATCGCAGACCCCGACTTTCCAGTAGAAGAACGTTTTATTTCCATGGTCAACGACACATTCTATCCCTATGACGTTTTCCTGGTTTTCGGTAGAAACTGAAGAGATTCATTAAGCATCATACCATCATTAAAAAGAATACTGCATTAGAAGACTGTGCTATATGGCAGGTGATATCTTGAAGAAAACAGGTGAAAGTACAATAGCGTTAATTGGTGCGTATTCCGGTCTATTCGGCACCTGTTTCCGGAGCATTCTGCACCTGTTCCGGAGATCCGCTAAAAAACTGCCGCTTATTTTCCGGAAGGGGTGCCGGTTTGGGCCGGATTACGCAATTGGTCAGACATGGTGTGAGGTACGGTGCGGACGCTGATTTTTTTCATAAATAGGTTCCCTTTTTATCAAGATATTATATAATTGTTAAAGATCATTGAGATGCATATATCACTTCCAGCCAATAGAGGTGTTCAGTGCCTGTTGCACGTCATAAACTAAAATCTTTTTTTTTGATAAGTAGTATCGTTGTAAGTAGTGTCAGTGGCTTTGAGCTGAGGGGGGGATTGGATCAGGACTTTGGTTTTAATTCTCTGAGCGGCCCTGCATCTTCAACGTCAGTTCAGCCCTCTTCTCTAAGCAACACCTCACTGCGATTATCCGGAGACGGGACCGCGGGTGCCTACAACTATTATTTCGATTTTGGGTTAAGAGGTGGCGGGGATGGTATGAGGTATAGAGGTACAACCTCACTTTCAAATCTAAGACTGCATATTGAAAAGGAAAAACACTACCTGACAGCAGGAAATGTATTTGAGCATTTTTCACAGTTCTCTCTTGATGCGCCTGTAAAAGGAATTTCCTATGGATATAAAAATATCTCTTCCATTGTCGAGAATATGACCTTGGTTTTTGGTTTGGACAATCCATCTTGGAATGATCTGTTTAGCAGTAAGAGTAGTTCAGTTAAAAGAATGGTGGCAGGGGCAGAAGTTTCGACAAAATGGAGAGGTCAGACCACAGCGAATCTTAGTTATGTTTTTACAAACGATTTGACCAGCTATAACGATGTTCCTGAATTTGCTTATAATACCGTTGCTCTTGATTGGGAGAACCAGAGTATTGCCGGGCTGGAGCTTAGAGGCAGCAGTGCATTTTCAGGCCGTTTGACAAAAGATACTGCTGATGGCACAGTCGGATTTGCTCACCATGTGAGTGCGATCTCGGTGGATGGTCTTAACAGGGCAGAATTAGAGTATCGCCGTGTATCAAATGATTTTGCTGCACCAGCGGGGTCATATCTCCAGGATCGTCAGTCGGTAAAAGCCAAACTTCGTTATGGATATTCCAGCGATTTAAGTTTTTCTGCCGGATATCTTTTTTATCACAATAATCTTAACAGGCAATTGACTGTTACAACGTTTAATCATAAACCGGAAATCGGCGTTTCTGCACGCAGGCTTATGGGAAGACGCTTCGCTGCCGGGGGAAGCAGTTACAGGATCGATTCTCGCTTATCGGGAGAGGTGAAATCATCAGATCATATACTTGGCGTAAACTACAGCGACAGGGTTTCTATAATAGATTTTGGGGGAAACCTGGATTATATATTTGCACGTAGTAAACGTGACAGCGTTGACGATATGCAAAACAGAATTGGCGGGAGCCTTTCAGTTTCAAGTCGCTTTGTATTTGGTGGGATGAATCTTCGTCCTTCGCTTCGCTACGCGAAACATTATATTTCAGCAGACAGCACTTCCGGGGATGGCAGTGATGATATAAGTGTGCGGGCTGATATCGGGTGGCCCGGGATTGGCATAAGCACTAACCTTGTGGCTGGATATAATGATCAGAGGCGTGGAAAAGGCAGCCAGTTTTCGAAGTTCTATTCAAATCTGATGTTAAACTGGAGACCTGATTTCTTAAGGCAGAGCAGTTTTTATCTGAGGGCAGGATTTAATGATATTAGTCAATCATCAGACGGTGATTTTTCCGAAACTCTCATCTCAACCGGCTTCAATTTAGAATTTTAAGGGAATAAAACATGAAGAACTCATCGATACTGCTATCATTGTTGTTGTCTGTGACACTCTTTTCCTCCAAAGCCGATGCATTCTGGTGGCTTTTTGGGAAAACGAAGGATGATGTCAGGTTTACCTATCTTAACATTAACAATATGCCATTTGATCAGAGTTCAAATGAGATCACGTTTTATCAGGATCAGCTTCAAAACGGTATCATAGAGATCAGAGGACGTGCAGTGGCAGGCAGAGCCAGGATTGGCAGTGTGCAGATATCTCTTGACGATAAAGAGAGTTGGCAGCCTGCAACACTCAATGATGATGGAGCGTTTAATTTCAAATTCAGACCTGTTACTGATAAGACTTATAAAATTTACATAGAAGCTATGGAAACAGCCGGTAAGACAAACGAAATCTCAGAAACCTATAAAGAGGTAAAAGTATCAAAGCATGACATCAGTAGTTCTGTAATAGAATTTATGAATAAACTTTGCAATTTTTATATGCAAAAAAATCAGCATGCGTTTATGGAGTTGGTCAGCAAGGATTTTCTTGGTGATGAGGCGGTTCTTGACCGGGCGATCCGATCAGATTTTGATCTGTTTCTGAATATTGATTTACGATACCGTATAAACAGTATCGCAATGGATGGAAATGGAGGAGTTTTTGTTGCAATTTATTATAATCGCAGGGCTGCTATAGCCTTCGATGGTAGGACCTACATTGATCAGGGACTCACAGAATTTGTGCTCACTCCCACAGGTTCCAAGCTTGAGCTTTACAGCATGAAGCAACCGGTGATCTTTGGCGTCTCCTATGCCTCTGAGATTGCATCGGGAGTGGTTCAGTCCGATGATAATAACTCTGTACTGAAAATCAATACCCAGGGCGGTGTATCTGTTGGACCGGTATCCGGTATGGAAATATCGCAGGGAAAAGTAAAGGCACAGAATCTGAGGCTTGGAAGTCATATGGGCTATAGGTTCGATGAAGGTAGAGCGTATGAAATCTGGAGGGATGACAATTGGGATATAGCCCTTCAATTTGAGGTCGACGACAAATTCAAAATTTTCTTTAACGGAATGGGTACCCATGAAGTCCTGGATCTTGGAATCGGGACACTTGAGGATCATCTGGTTGCTCCTGAATTTGGGTATGCTGCAGTCGAATTTATCGAGCTTACCACAAGAGGAAAGGTGTTTGTCATAAAACTTCGCAATGGAAATTATGTTCTGCTTGAGTTTGTAGATTATGATAATAGTGATCAATCTGCTCAGTTTAGGTTTAAATATCAACCGGATGGCAGTCGGGATTTTTAATTTTGAAAAAGATAATTCTGGCAGTTTTAGCATTTAGTACAATAGTGTGTGCCTCTGCGCAAACCGGAGCAGGAGCAGATTTTCTTGACAAGCTTTGTATGGAGGGTATTCCTGCTGTATACGGTGAGATACTTAGTTTACATGCTGATAACCTTTCCCAGGCAGTCAGGGCTGGAGAAGATGCTGCATTAGTTGCAAGAAACAACCTGACACAATCGTTGAACAGGATAAACAACGCGGTAGGGATACTCTCGGGCGTGATGAATACCGCCGGAAATGCCTGGGTTGGTAATTATGATGATGCGGCAATTGAAGGTGCGATTACAACTCTTGGGTATATAGTGGGAACCGATGGAGGAAAAAGTGTTTTAACATATTTGAAAATTGGTTCCGCTGCATATGTAAGTGGAATAATTGTAGCGTTCAAGGTTTGGCAGGCCTCCGATCAGGCAGTAAAAGAGAGTAAAAATACGCTGCTGCTCGAGGGGCTCTACTATTCAACTGAGCGTTTGTTAAAAAACAGGAACAGGAAATTGGGTGAAGGTGATCCTATTCCGTTAAGTAAGGAAAACATAGAAATTATCTGGAATAAGCTGGTCAAGGATGAGCAGTTCAGAGAACAGTTCCGTGTGTATCTTGCCGATGAACTTCAGAGACCGTGGCCCAAGCCTGGATTTTGGGCAAGGCTTTGGTTGCCATCGGATTATTCGGAAGAAAAAGAACTTGAGCAAAGGAAGTCGGAGTTTTCTAATTACATAGGTACACTCATTGTAGAGTTGAACAAAGCCGCAAAGCGCGAAGAACAAAGAACGTTGACGTACAATGCCTTATTCGATTTCAAGCGAAGGCTTGATGCTGTCAATCTGAGTACCGACCAAGTTCTTAAACGGCTTCAAAACGCTATCAGACAGCTTGACAGGCTTGAAGAGTATCTGCCGATTTTAAAGGAATCTCTTGAACGTGGAATAAAAGAAAAAGACAGCGAGGAACTGCGCATAGTCAGAAATAGAGTGGAGAAAGAAGTAAAGGAGACCATACGCTGGATACCTGAAAGAGGACCCTTTGCAGATAGACGCAAAAATCTCTATTCACAACTTAAACAGATACATATTGCGGCGCTTAATACCCTTAAAGAAAATACTGAGAATATCAAATTATTAAGTAAAGAACCAGAAGTAATTCCGCCAAAGGAGAATGAACGTACACCCGCTGACATATATCAGGCTGACTTAGCTCCAATCATAGATAAATATCCGCCATTTGACTGGGGAGGGTTTGGTGATCCACAAGGTATAAAGCCGATCTTTGAAAGTTTCCTTCAAAAAGGTCAATTTCAAAACGGTAAGCCATCTGCGATCTTTTCAGGTCCCGAACCACCCTGTTATGCTGAGCTGATTATTGAAGCATGGGAAAAGGAGAAATATGAGGCAGCTTTCAATATTTACTCTTATGGTAGTATCCCTGATCAGAACTCATCTAGTCCAAAAACAATAGAAGGCTATTACAGAATTTTGCTTAACAAAATTGATCTTGGTGGGGGGTATCACTCCTATAATAGTAGTAGTGCACTTGCTATGGCTCATCAGAGAGTTTCTGCTATTATAGAGAGCAAAAAGGCTGAGCACGATGAAATAATGAGATGGTTTGAAGCTACACGGGCTTCCTATGAGAAAGAGTTCGCGGATGTAAAAGAAAAAGCTACAGAAATTCAGAACCTTTTTCTCACACAATTTCATGTGCATGCGTTTTCTCCAGGCTATCGTCATCCTGATGCACGCCCCTTAGCTTCACTTAATCCTGTCGGGTATCGCCTCGATGGGGTTAAGCTTGAGGAACTTAAGATCGACAATTCTGTACCGGCAAAGTATTCCGATATTGCCTCTATTCATAATACAATCGAAAAATGCATTTCCAAAGCGGAAGATATCAGAAGCCGTGCTAATCACCTGCACAAAACAACTGAAGTGATTTTGTACGAAAATGAAATTGCTGTTGAAAATTGGGATAAATTGATGGCGGAAGTCTCACCTCATGTGGATGAAATAAGATCAACTGTTGATTCTCTTTTCATGCAGTCCGAAGATTTCAACAGAGCTGTTGAACTAAGAAATGAAACATCCCGGCATATTGATAAGCTTCACACAAAATTGTCTTCTGTCTTAAACCATGCCGAAGCATCAGCCTCCGATCTTGAAAGCACTGCCTCGTATTTGACTGCAATGATAAAACGCCTGGAGCAGTGGATTGAAACAGCAGTTCAAACCGGACTTCTGGCACCAGTACCAAGGGAACGTTTGGAGTTTAAGGTTAATGCTGATATCGAAGATATCTTTCCTGAAAAGATCAGGGCTGCTTTGGTTTTAGGCGGTACTCAATATCACTACATTACAGAATCATTTAAAAACAGCACGAAAAACAAATTGGAATCTGAATTCGATCGTCTTAAGCTTAATGAATTTGGTGCGTCCAGTTTTCCCGCTTTAAAAACTGCTTTTGATACTTTTATCGATCAGGTCGAGAAACTTCCAGTGTACCCTGTCGAAAATTTTGTTGTTACCCAAAAGGAGGAAAGCTCAGTTACAATTAATTTAATGAGACCTGTAACACTTGCACATTTAGGTGAAGCAGAAAAAGTCCTTCAGGCATTTGTCAAGAATCCAAATGTGGCTACATGGAGCACTCTACGCGCAACTGGACCTGTCATGGTTAAAAAGATTTCAGAAGGAGAGACAGATTGGTATCGATACGGGACTACTTTTATCCTGCCTAAGCTTAACAGTGCTGATTTTGATTTTGCTTTGGGTCAGGCATATATGGCTTTTTACAATAGAGTCAGGGATGCACTTGAGGAAGCCAATGCTGCTTTGGAACGAAATAATCAACAAAAAATCAGTGCCGGCCTAAATAAATTAAGTCCGCTGCTGTCACCGCTGGAGGAATTTGTTAACAGAGGGAAAAAGATTTACGACGCTGAAATAACATCCAACAACGAAGCATCCCATATTGCACAAATAGATCAGTTTATTAAAGACTACAACACTTCAGAGTTATTTCCAAAAATCAACGAGGCACTAATCGATATTTCTGGAGGGAGTGGGAGCGCGCTTGACAAACATAATAAACTGAGAGAGAAACTCGACGGGATAATTGAAAGTCTTGAGTACAGGAAAAATGAATTTGAAAAGCTTGCATCCAGAGCCGGGGTTGATGATGTAAAGGATTTTTATGACAGGTTTGCTAAAGCGTATGAAAACATGAATGAACATGGGTTATATGCTCTTTTGAGCAATAACTGGAACTCTCAGGATGGTAGTACGATTCTTGATCTTGAAGAAAACCTCAGGAGAAATTTCAGGGTTTTCGATCAGATCTCCTATAAGATAACAAATTTGCAGATTACACCAGCTCAAAAAGAGGGCCAGTTTTATTCACAATACGATCTTCATATTACATCCAGAATCAATCGCACACGAACCGTTCATGAAGAAAAATCCTCAGTGCGCGAACTGCTTGGTCCCGACAAGCGGGAGAAGCTTGTTATACTAAAAACACTTAGCGGCCAGTTTTGGTATTGAAGTGATATCCTTTTAACCTATTCTACAATAACGCAAGCACTACACACCTAAATAAGAGTAGAGAGACCCACAGCTCCTAATTCTTCTTGTGCTTGTTGTCGGCAAGCATCCGGTAAACCCCATATAGAATTCCTGAAAATAATAATACCCATATTACTTATATTCTGTAAAACAAGGTAATCCCCCAAGCTTATGAAATAATGCATATTCTTTGGAATGTGTGTCTGCACCTACACCTGTCTTCTTTCCTCTGGTTTCGCAGGGATAAATCGAAAGAGGCGACTCCATATTCAAAAAAATCATTACTACCTGACTTATGCATCCGGATCAGGCTATCACCTGTTGTATCCATTTTCATCTGCATATATTTTTAAGTGCATACCCATATAAGATATTATTGGTTTGATAAAAAGGAACCGTAATTGAAAACTGGATCTACAATTTTATTGGTTTCAGAGTTATTTGTTTCGTTGATGTCTGGAAACGATTTGCCATTTTTTATTAATAAAGACACTGTTTGGACTCCGATGACCGATATAAATTATATACGGCTAAGCCAGACTTCTGCTGTAGAATTTAAAGGACTTTTCAAATCAAATAAGCCAGGGTATATCCGGTGCGCTTTTGAGTTAAAGTCCGCTTTCTATTTAAATTAAGCTCACTCCATAGCAGATGTCAAATGTATTGCCTTCTCCTTTCTTTGCATCCATATTAAGATTAGCTTCTCTAA
>JAAYYB010000352.1 GCA_012515615.1 Fibrobacter sp. | reverse complement strand
TTTCTTCTTCACGAAGATAATTCTTGGCAATGGTCACATCCGTCTTTCGGACTTCACCGACCTTCCAGCTTGTGAGTCCCATGTTGGGCAGGCCGGCATCGGCGCGCCGTCTGATCAATTCCGCTGCCGTCATGCCGGTCGCAGCAAAATGAAGTTTGTTTTGGATAACGCTGAAAAATTTATTCGTTTCGGATTCTGACGGATCATAGTCACCCGCCATAGCGAATATTTCCTTGACGCGCAGATACATCCTCCGTTCGCTGGCGCGAATGTCGCGGATGCGTTCCAGCATTTCGTCAAAGTAATCGGGGATGGACGAACCGGCCACCGGTGGATTTTTCAGCCGCTCGTCATCCAGTACAAAGCCTTTGACGATGTATTCCTTGAGCCTTTGCGTGGCCCAGATGCGAAAACGCGTGGCGACATTACTTTTAACCCGATAGCCTACGGAAATGATCATATCCAGATTGTAATAGTCGAGCTGCCGCTTGATCTCTCTCTTGCCTTCCGCGCGAACTGACAAGTATTTCTTGTGAGTTGAATCCTGAATTAATTCGCCTTCTTCATATATATTCTGAATGTGAAGGCTGATATTTTGTTGCGTGGTCTGGTAAAGGTCGGCCATCATCTGCTGCGTCAGCCATACCGTTTCATTATCGAGACGGACATCAAGCGTCACACGCCCGTCTTCGGTCTGATAAATGAGAAACTCACTTTTTGTTGGAAGGTTGTCGGTCATCTCAATTCTTTCCTGGTGTTTTGATCACATTACCGTTGTGAAGGTTATGTACAATCTGTACAGGTCCTTCTGTATGTTCCATTCTCAGTTGGTTACAATTTGTAACCGACTGGCCGCCTTTCTTCTCCAACCGGTTACACTCTGTAACCGAATCACTACTTTCTATTTTTCAGCCTGTTCTTCAATAGTTTCCAGTAACTCCCAGCAGCCCGGTAATCGGACTTCCGGATGTGCCTGGATAATATCAATGATAGAGAAATGCCACGTTTCGGCTTGCTCATCGTAATGTCGCCGAATTTTGTAACCTTCAATAATCACTAAAGAAGGGGGCATGGGTTTGTTCCTTCTTTTATGATACGACGCAATCGTTTTTTTCCACCTTAGCTCATCAGGTAAAGATAGTTTGAACCGTCGACAAATGGCCGACAGTTCGAATTCCATGTTTTTCCATAACAATTTTATACCCTCTTCACCATCATCAAGCCGCAGCCGAATCCTTTGGCGGGACCGATGCCTTTGAATAGGCATTCATCGACAAATGTCCTAGGATTTGTCACTTCTATCACGCCTTCAAAATCAACTGAACTGAAGCCGGCAGTGCGGCTTTTTTGGGGAAGTGCATTCCAGCGATAACCTTCAGCTTGAAACCTGAGACATTTCCGTTTATCGTCACGCACAACCTTGAATCCTTTTTCCTCACCTTTTTCTGTCAGCCATTTTTCAAGAGACAAATCCATAGTCGCTTTGAAGGCCAGATCAAAAAGCTTGGGAGAACTGAGGTGCTGTTCCAAAAACTCTCGGTACCTCTCATTTTGTTGAAGACTTTCTTTTAGTCGTGAAGTAACCATTTCGTTTCCCGTAGTTATCCAGGTGGCATATACTGACTTTTTCAAGTCAGATTTTTTGCCAGTTACTTCGGTCTTTGTGTAGCCTGACAGTTCACGAAGAAGGCTGGACTGCGCCGCCATAACGACATCATGCCGAATTCTTTTCTTTGTCGCGTTTTTCGCTTTAAACCCAAGTTGCTCACGTTTCTTATGCCATGATTCGATTTCATTGCTTTGGCGTGCCTCCTTTAATGTTTGAACGGGATTTGCCCGCAGCTTAAAGGAAAATCGGTCAGCGGCCTCGATCTTAGGTTCATAAAGTTTGCTTTCAACCGCAAGCAAAGGGTTTTCTTTGCTCGGCTCATTCTGTGACAGTACATAATAAAGAGGTTCGCCTCTTGCGCCTTTGTAATGTGGAAGCTGCTCTCTTGCAATTTCCTCTCGGAAGAGAAATTCCCGCTGTGCATCATCCTTGCAATCTTGCTTTACGCGAGGCATGAGGTCCCAAAGTAGTTGATGAACGCCATAACTGTTATTACGCAGAAGGTGATGTAAATGAGATAACTCTTGTATATTTGGTTTAACTCGGATTCTGGAGAAGTACATTAGCTTGCCTCCTTTACCAAGTAAAGGTTCTCTTCTCTTCGAGTGAACTGCCAACGGCTTCTTGAAAGCGGCTGATCATGTCGCGTGAGAACCTGCTGCGGTTGCAGATCATCGGTATTGCCTTCCCAATAGTAGCGCACCTGCTGATTGCCGTTGGATAAGGCATAAAGATCGACCTGAGATAAAGTAGCAAGCGACGGCGCTTCAGATAAATCTTTAGCCCCAGCTTCCCTCCGGGCAGTGCGCACCAACTGTTCAGAAATAAATAGCGGGCCACAAGGATACTCATCAAGCGCCTGCCGGAAACCATTGGCAGGGCGAACAAGGGGTTTAAGTGGTGCCGCCAAGGGGCAAGATTTACGGCCAAGATAAAGGTGAAACTTGGGTGTGAGCAGGGCCTTACACAGTTCATGGAGTGAATGCGGCGCATCGTCTAGTGCACGAACCGCGACGAGAGACAAGGCATCACAGCGATATTCACGGCTGGACAGGATTGTACCCAAGCGATCCTTGCCGATAAGCAGTTCGTCCCGTCGCGTTCGATAGGTAAACTTGCCTACTGAATCAGGTGCTTGGGTTGTGTGGTAATCGCGCAGGAGGTGCCCTGTACTTAGAACTTTGACAGCAAACTGATATCCAGTAAACAGCGCCATTTGACGATCTTCCTCATCACGACGTATACCGAGGGCAGCAGCCAGCAAGCCTATAAGTGCGGATTTACTGGGGTAGGAAGCAGTGTGTCGTGATTCGCCTACGGCAATCTCACCCCAACTTGCAAGAGGGCCATAGAGGCGAAAAAGTAGATATTCCATAATGACCTCCCTATGCGGACACGAAATCAAGCAATTGATCAAACGGGGATTTTTTACTTTTATCATCTTGTTTCGGAGAAATATCCTGCTTAACAGAAGAAGCAACTGATGTTTCGTGATTATCTTGAGGCACAAGATAAGTACCACCAGTGCCATTCAGTGCATTGACGAAGAAACGTTGATCAGCACACTTCCCGTATACCTTGTCCATATTGTTCAGGTGTGTTGTTAATGCTTTGACTGCATCCGTGCCATAGTCACTACCTGTAATCGGCTTTAGAAATGCAACTGACAGGGAGCGGGGCTGCTGGTCACCCTTTTCGGCAAGAACATAACTGGCGTAGGCGCGACTGCCGAAGCTGTTTTGCTTTCCTTCAGGCGGAACTTTTACTGCTGCTTCAGTGAAAGCATGAATAGCTTTGTTGGCCAGTTCACGTTCTGAACAATATTTTTCATCATTCAAATCAATATCTTCATTGAAATTATTAATAAGGTTCCTGAATAATAGTTCACGGTTAATACATATATAAGAGTAGAAAAGCCCTGCAGCAAATCCGGTTTCACCAATATGCGCAGCACCTGCGTCATCTCTATATTTATTCATTTCCTCCACAGCCGTGAAGTAATCGTCTTCTATCACCACAGAATGAACACTGATAGCATGCGCAACTTGACAAGCTGCCTCAATATTGTACTTTCCTGAGGACGCTAACATTCTGCCGAATAAGGCAATATCTGCGTTAGTATGTTCATTGGTTAATATTGAGGATTTAGCAATAGCAACAGGCGAAACTGCTAATTTGAGATTTTGGATATGGTCTTCAGATGTAAAGTCTACATCTTCTGATTTCTTTATCTCCTCTACCCAAGCATCGACCTGCTCCTCCCAGCCTTTGCATAACTGAATACATTCCTTATGCTTAAGCTCTCCATAATTAGTATCTTTGGCGTTTTTCCCAGATAGCAAATCGCCAAGCGACAATTTCTTCAAGATTTCTTTTGTCAATTTGGTATATTCATCGGTAAAGAACAGTTCAAGTTGATCATCACGAACTTCCGTATCTCCTGTAATGCTTTCAACCCAAGAATTATCATTAATCATTTTACTCATAAAATCGTAAGGACTTTTGTCCTCCGTCGTTTTGAAATTTTTAATGTGTTTTTTAAGCTCCTTGCTCCAGTCGTTAATCAGCATTGCGGAAGTATTCTTTTGTTTCAATATGCTAAT
>JAAYYB010000351.1 GCA_012515615.1 Fibrobacter sp. | reverse complement strand
GGAAACCATAATGCAAATAATAATCCTTTTTTAGAAATCAAGAATACATGTCTGCCACCAATTGTTTTCCGATTCCTGGAGGGTGCTGCGTGCGTGCCCCCTGTAGGAAGAACATGCTTGAGAGACTGGTGCCCGGGGGCCACGCCGTACAGAGCCTTTAGCTCAACATGATCTCAAATCAAAGGGTTAAAATATGCTTCAGACTGAATATGTCCCGGCAATTCTCAGATGGATGCCGTTTTTCAACGGCATGACGAATCGTGGCGGTTGTGCTGAAATGGTTGCTATTATTACATGACAGGAACAAACCATGGTTCCGGTATGAGATACATACTGCTTCAGTAAGATATGCAGGGTATGTGAAGAAGCCCTCCCTTACGGTCAGGCCTCGCAATAGGATCCGGATATGTCACTTACATTGCGAGTAAGACACGGTCGAGGGCTTGAATTCTTCCAGGCTACAATAAATTTTAATCTACCATCAGTTCGCCAGTGCGGCCGTAAAGGCGATTGCAAATGTGATAACCTGACCTGCCTTTACAACTGGTGGACAACAAGGGGTGATAGTGGAAGACCGGTTTCCTAACCGGGCTGGAGCGCAAGAGGGGACACCCTCTTCCAGAGGACAGAGAACTGAAGACAGATAGACAGATAGAAAGAAAACACTCTACAAATCAGTCAGTTTTCCCGGAAGGAAAGCGGCACGAAGAGCGTTGACAACCACCACTAAATCAATTATTTCCTGAACAATTGCGCCCGCCACCGGTTGAAGGTACCCGAAAGCCGCAAAGGCCATCCCTGCCACACTCAAAGCCATCCCCCCTACTGCACTTTGCAGGGCAATCGCTCTCATTCTTCTGCTGATATGCATAAACTCGTCAACCTTATTAAGCGAGCTGTCCATAACCACAACCCCCGCCGCCTGGGTTGTGATATCACTGGCCTGCCCTATTGCTATTCCCACCGTCGAGGCCATAAGCGCAGGAGCATCGTTTATTCCATCACCGACAAAAACGGTATCACCTGTTTTCACTTTTTCCTGAACGATCCTCAGTTTCTGCTCAGGACTGGCCCCTGCGAACACTTCCTTTATTCCAATCTGTTCAGCCAGATACCGAACATCCTCTTCCCTGTCTCCTGAGACCAGAAGCACATGATCAATCCGGTGCTTTTTTTTGAGGTGCTCTATAAATGTGGTACCCTCCTTACGGGGTATATCCCTGAAGCGGTAAAAAGCAGCGACACTGCCGTTTATCAGAACCACACACTCCATCCCCCCTGCTGAAACAGGCAGCATTGCGGCATCTGTTTTATTTTTTTTGTAAAGATTTTTTCTGCTGGTGATTTCTATGATGCTGCCATCAACAGAGCCCCTCAACCCCTCACCCGGTTTCTCGCTTATCTGACTGGCAATCCTGAGATTTACTTTTTCCTGTCGGGCTGCATTCAGAATCGGCTGAGCCAGAGGGTGTTTTGAATAGCGCTCAAGACTTGCTGCAAAGGATAAAACCCGCTCGGCTCCAAAACCATTGAATATGATCTTCTCTATGAGTTCAGGTTTTCCGTAGGTCAGAGTACCGGTTTTATCGAAGATCAGTGTCCGGCATCGATCCACCCTCTCCAGCGCTATTGGATCTTTAATGATAATACTGCGTTTAGCAGAGAGTGTAATCGACCCGATTATGGCCACAGGTATGGCAATGAGAAGCGGACAGGGTGTAGCGATCACAAGTACCGATAGAAACCGGATACTCTCACCGCTGAGAGCCCATGCCAGAAGTGCTATAAAAACCGCCACTGGTGTGTAGATTGCCCCAAGCTGATCGGCCAGTCTGCGGAAACGGGGTCGGTGCTGCTGGGATTCCTCCATCACCTTCATGATACCGGCATATCTTGAGTCCACAGCAAGCTTATCTGCTCTGATTGTCAAAGCAGTTCCTCCATTAATGGAACCTGACAGCACCCCCGTACCCGGAATTTTTTCTATCATATAGGGCTCGCCTGTCAGATAAGACTCATCCATTACCCCGTGCCCCTCTATAACCGTTCCGTCAACAGGACAGATCTCATAGGGATATACCAGAAGCTCATCACCGATTGCCACCTCTTTAATCTGCACATCATTGATTTTCTGACCGGATTTGCGATGCGCTGCAGAGGGCATGCGTTTGGCAAGCGCTCTAAGCACCGATGAGGCGCTGTTTACCGCATAAGTTTCAAGCGATTCACCACCTGAGAGCATAAGAACGACTATCGTGCCTGCAAGGTACTCTCCAAGAATAACCGATGTCACAATCGAGAGCCCGGCCAGAAGATCTGATCCAAAATCGCCTCTAAGCAGTTTTAGGGAAAGTTCCAACGTCAACGGCAATCCACCAACGATCAGCGCGGTGATAAGGGGAAGCTCATAAACCGCAGATGGCAGACTGAAAACATATCGCATCACAAGATAAACAGCAATCGCCCCCAAAGAGAGCACAGCCACAGCGATCTTCTGTTTTCCTGAAAATCCGGAGTACCTAAGAGACATCTGCTTTTACCCGCTATCCCTGGAAAAGGAATTTCAGCCGACTACAATTAAGGTAGTTCAATTTCTATTCCATAACTTTAGGACCGGGTTCATAGCTGTTATGGAGCTGGATACCTTCGAATGTTTGCCATTACTTTTAACAATAATTAAGAATAATGATTTTCTGGAAGAGGGCGCCCCCTCTTGCGCTCCAGCCCGGTTAGGAAACCGGTCTTCCACTATCACCCTGTGTTGTCCACCAGTTGTGAAGGCAGGTATATGCCTTCACATTTGCAACCGCCTTTACGGCCGCACTGGCGAACTGGTGGTAGATTAAAGTCGAAAGTCAGGAGAAGATGCGCTCTCCATCAGTTTTTCCGAACTCTAATTTTCCTCTCTGTGATCTCTGGGCCTCTGTGGTGAACCCTCATAAATCATGTTTCTCTTATTGTTTGTATGACCCTTCCTTGACAGTCGGGGCTCGGATTATTTCCTCAATGTCTCATTATGTGTAATATCCGGTTCCTGTTCCGAGGCCTGACCATAAGGGAGGGCTTCTTTACTTTCTGGACTTATATTATCCTGAAACAGCGTGCTTCACATGCCTCTGAGATGAGTTGAATCTTTGTATGCTGAACAATATATCTTAGAGATATGGACAATAAAAAGCTGACCCACCCCCACGACAAGTTTTTTAAAGACGCTTTCAGCCGTGT